>SKHK01000092.1 GCA_007117005.1 Paracoccaceae bacterium | reverse complement strand
GTAGCGGTGGGCTGGCGTAGCGGTGGGCTGGCGGTAGCGGGCGTTATGCTGCCTTTCTGACGGAGAGGGGGCTTTGCCCCCCGCCCGGCCTCGTGCCCGAGGCCGGCCTCCCCCCAGAGTATTTTCGGCAAAATGAAGGGGCGCGGTTTTCGGGTTCCGGCCCCGGGGGGATTGTCAGACCAGGCGGCTTGTCAGACCGGGCTCGCCACCGGGGCGGCGGCGCCGAAGATCGTTTCGGCATGATCGGCCAGGTAGAGCCGCAGCCAGGGGGTGAAGTCTTCGGGCCGGGTGCGCGTGTCCTCGGCCAGCCGGTCAAGGTCACGCCAGGCGGTGTCCATGACCTCTTCGGGGTCGGGGTTCATGGGCAGCGCCGCCGGTGCCTGGGCGGTATAGACCTGCACCACCTCATGTTCGATCAGCCCGCCGCCCACATCGGCGCGGTATTCGACCATGCCGGCATGGGTCAGAGGCAGGCCGGTGATGCCCAGCTCCTCGTCCAGACGCCGTGCGGCGCAATCGGCATGGCTTTCGCCCCAGTGCGGATGGGTGCAGACCGTGTTCGCCCAAAGCCCCGGCGTGTGATACTTGCCCAGCGCCCGGCGCTGGATCAGCACCTGCCGCCCGCGCATCACGAAGATCGATATCGCCTGATGGCGCAGCCCGCGCAGATGCACCGAGAGCTTTTCCACCGGCTGCAGGCGCCCGTCCACCCAGGCGGGGATGGTCTGCGCGGCGGGGCTCATGTGTAGCCCGGGCGCACGAGGCCGGTCAGGTGCATCAGGTTCTTGATGCCGATCTTGACATGGGCCAGCGGCCGGGCGCGGACCAGTTTCTTGTTCATATAGGCCTCGAAGGTCAGGCGCTGCACGTCGATGTCGTGGCAGAGCGAGACGAAACGCTCGCGCCGCTCGTCCGATCTGTAATAGGCGTCCTGCATGGAGCGCAACACCCGGAAAACGGTCTTGTGCTCGCGCATGAACAGCTTGCGGGCCAGCATCAGGTCTTTCGCGCGGCCGGATTTCAGCGCCGCCTGCGCCGCCGTCGCCGCCACGCGGCCGCCGACCATGGCGTAATAGATGCCCTCGCCGGAACTGGGCGCCACAACGCCCGCCGCATCGCCCGCCAGCACCACGTCGCGGCCGTTGTCCCAGCGGTCCATCGGGTGCAGCGGGATCGGCGCGCCCTCGCGGCGGATGGTCTCGCAGCCCGTCAGGCCCGACATCTCGCGCAGCGCGGCGGTGGCCTGTTTCAGATCGGCCTCGGGCTTTTCCGTGCCCATGCCGACCGAGCAGCTTTTGCCATGCGGAAAGACCCAGCCGTAGAAATCGGGCGAGATGCGGCCGTCATAGATCACGTCGCAGCGGTCCGGGTCATAGGTGTCATTCGCCGGCGGGGCCTTGATGATCTCGTGATAGGCGATGACATAGGGGATCTTGTCGCCGCCCGGCACTTCGGCCTTGGCGACGCGGGAGCGCGCGCCATCGGCGCCGATGACCAGTTTCGTCTGGCTGCGCCGTTCCTCGCCGCTGGCCTTGTCGCGCCAGACGACATGGGTGCCGTCGCGGTCGCGCTCGATGCGGACATAGGTGCCGGTCAGCCGCTCGGCGCCGTGGCGGGCGGCGCGGGCGCGCAGAAATTCGTCGAAATGCTCGCGGTCGACCATGCCGACAAAGCCGTTCTCGATGGGAATGTCCACCGCGCGGCCGGTGGGCGAGATCATGCGCGCGGTGGTGATATGGGCGACGAGCTGGTCATCGGGGATTTCGAAATCCGCGATCAGACGGGGCGGGATGGCGCCGCCGCAGGGCTTGATCCGGCCCGCACGGTCCAAGAGCGCCACGCGGTGGCCGGCGCGCGCCAGATCGTCGGCCGCCGTCGCGCCCGAGGGGCCGCCGCCCACCACGAAAACGTCATAGCTCATGGTCATTCTCCTGCAATGACGGGGGCCGGCGCCGGGGGCGCGGGGGCCATGATGCGCACGGCGACCAGCGCCGCGGCGATGAAGAGCGTGGCCTCGAAGAGGAAGGTCACGCCGAAAGCCTGTGCGGTGGGCAGCGCCGCGCGGAAAACATCCACCAGCGCCGCGCCGGCCAGCCCGCCAAAGCCCGCCGCGATCGCCTGGCTGGCGCCCCAGAGGCCCATGCGCGTGCCCTCGCGCGCCTGCCGCCCCTCGCCCGCCAGTTTCATCATCGAGCCGATGGCGGCGACGGCGAACATGCCGTTGAAGAAGCCCAGCGCCACCACCAGCGGCACCAGCGGCAGCGCCATGCTCGCCGCCAGCGCGATGGCCGACAGCGCCGCGGCCGAACCCAGACAGCCCGCGACAACCCAAGTCCGCAGGCTGCCGATGCGCAACCCCGTGGCCGCCAGGCCCACGGTCAGCATGCCCAGAAAGACGCCGCCGTTCTGCGCGCCCGACATGGCCGTGGACTGGCCCGGCGTGTAGCCGAAGACGAGGCCCGCATAGGGCTCCATGATCAGTTCCTGCATGAAATAGGCGGTCATCGACAGGAACACGAAGAGGGTGAAATGGCGCGCGCGGCGTTCGGCCCAGATTTCGGCAATGCCGTCGCGGAAGCGCATGGGCGGGGGCGCGGGGCGGGCGATGACGGAACGCTCGATCCCCCAGACCGCCAGCACGGTCAGGGTGAAGGCGCCGGCGACGACCACGGCGACGACGACCAACAGCCGCGCATGGCTGTAGGGGTCCAGGAACTGCCCCGCGGTGATGGCGGTCAGCGCGATGCCGGCGATCATCATCAGCCAGGTGATCGTCGCCGCGGCCGGGCGCCGATGCGGCGCCGTGGCCGTGGCCAGCAGCGCCAGCAGCGAGGTGCCCGACGCCCCCACCCCCAGCCCGATCAGCGCATAGGACAGGACCGACAGCACCAGCCCCGTCCAGAACGCGGTCTCCAGCACCGGGATGGCCAGCGCCGCGCCCAGCCCCCCGGCCCCCAGCATCGCCATGCCGGCGATGATCCAGCGCGTGCGGCTGCCGCCCTGGTCGGACAGGAAGCCCCAGTTGGGCCTGGTGATCTGCACGCCGTAATGCAGCGCCACCAGAAAGCCCGGCAGCACCACCGGCAGCGCCAGTTCCACCACCATCAGCCGGTTCAGGGTCGAGGTCATCAGCACGACGATGGCGCCCAGGCACATCTGCACCGCGCCAAGGCGGAAGATCTGAACCCAGGAAAGGCTCGCCTGCCGGCTCATCCGGCGAACTCCATGCCCCGCAGGGCGAGCGCCGCCACCATCATGCCCAGCACATAGGGACCGACGCCGGTGCCGTTGAACCAGGGCGCCAGGCGTGCCGGGTCCTGCATCCAGCGACGCATCGCCCAAAGCTGCACGCCCAGACCGGCGGTGATGATCGCCGCATGCACCGGGCGGCCCCAGACGACCAGAAGGAAGATCACCAGAAGCTGCGCCAGCACCATCACCGTGCAGGCGATGGTGGCGGCCACTTCCGGCCCGTGGACCACCGGCAGGGATTTCAGGCCCATCTGGCGATCGCCCTCGATGGCCTTGAAATCGTTGATCGTCATGATGCCGTGGGCGCCGAGGCCGTAGAGAACGGCGATCACCACCACCTCGAACGGCGGCGCGCCGGCGGCGATGACGGCCGCACCCGTGAACCAGGGCAGGGTTTCATAGCTCAGCCCCACCAGCCCCGGCCCCCACCAGCCCGAACGCTTCAGCCGGATGGGTTCGACCGAATAGGCCCAGGCGGCGATGACGCCGACCACCGTGGCGCCGAAGCCCCAGGGGCCCAGCTGCCAGCCCACCGCCAGCGCCAGCACCGACATGGCCAGCGCGACCCACAGCCCCCAGCGGCCCGGGATGCGGCCCGAGGGGATGGGGCGGTGCGGTTCGTTGATGGCATCGACATGGCGGTCGCACCAGTCATTCGCGGCCTGGCTCATGCCGCAAACGATGGGGCCAGCCAGCAGCACGCCCAGCACCACCAGCCACCAGCTTTCCGGCGCCACACCGATGGCGACGATGCCGCACAGATAGGCCCACATCGGCGGAAACCAGGTGATCGGCTTGATCAGTTCCAGCAGCGCGCGCGGCTGCGGCAGGGCCGAGGGGACGGCGGCGGGGGGATGCAGGGTGCTGTCGCTCATGCTGTCAACCATGACTTACAGTTTCGAGTCAGGTGACTGTAAACCATGGCTGACACTCAAGGCAAGGAAAAGCCGCGGCGTGGCGCGGTCACGCGCGGGTGGCTGCCGGCGGCCCCTTCACCAACGACGCTCTTGCCGCCCGGGCGCGAGAATGCGCCCGGCGCGCAAGATGGCGATGGCCTGGGCATGGCATATCCGCCGACTGCCTTGCGAGAGGCTTGCAGCATGCGGTCGGGCGCGTTAGCTTTCTTTCCACGGAAAGTATTCGCACCGCTCTGCAGAGGAGGCTGAGCGCCCGCGAAACGAAGAGCGCAGCCATAGCCAGGGGAGGGCCGGCATGCAGAATCCTTCGCGACACAGCGCCAGGGAGTCCCGCGGCGACAAGCCGTTTGTCGACATCTTCGCCACGCCGCGCGTCAAGCGGAACAAGGGCGCGGATGGCAGCATCCTGCTGTCCAGCGCCATTGCCGCCGGCACCCCGGCAAGATGCGTCGGTGACTGGTTGGAAAGCGCCGCCGACAAATGGTCACAGCGCGACTTCATGGCCGAGCGTGACGGGCAGACCGGGTGGCGCCGGATGGGCTATGGCGCCTTCCTGCATCGCGCCCGGCAGATCGGCGACTGGCTGCTGGGCACCGGCGCGGGGCCGGAGCGGCCGGTGGCGGTGCTGTCGGAAAACGCGCTCGACCATGCGCTGGTCGGCTTTGGCGCCATGCATGCCGGCGTGCCGCTGGCCAGCCTCTCACCCGCCTATTCGCTGATGTCGCAGGACCACGCAAAGCTCAAGGCGATGATCGGCCTGCAGGACCCGGCCGTGATCTTCGTTTCGGACCCCGCCACCTATGGCAAGGCACTGAACGCGCTTTCAGGCCATCACCGCGCGCGGCTGCTGGCCTCGAAGCCCGGCGCGGGGGTGACGGCGCTGGGCGCGATCGAAGGCGAAGGCGACAGCGACCGCCTCAACGCCGCCTTCGCCGCCATCACGCCCGATACCGTGGCCAAGCTTCTGTTCACCTCGGGCTCGACCGGCACGCCGAAGGCCGTGATCAACACCCATCGCATGCTCACCAGCACCCAGGAGGCGCATCTGGCGGTCTGTCCGTCCCTTGCCCATGAACCGCCGGTGCTGGTCGACTGGCTGCCCTGGTCGCATACCTTTGGCGCCAACTTCACCACCAACACCGTGCTGCGCAACGGCGGTACGATGTATATCGACGACGGCAAGCCGATGCCGGGGCGGATCGAGCGGACCGTTCGCAACATGAAGGAAATCAGGCCCACGGCCTGCCTCAACGTGCCGCGCGGCTATGAGTTGCTGCTTCAGTCACTGGAGGAGGACCCGGCGTTTCGCGCCGTCTTTTTCGACATGCGCTACATGTTCTACGCCGCCGCCGCGCTGTCGGAACGGGTATGGGCGCGGCTGCGGGCGCTGTCGGTGGAAACAACGGGCCGCGCCATGCCCATGGTTTCGGCCTGGGGCGCGACCGAGACGGCGCCGCTGGCGACCTATTGCCATTTCCAGGCCGAGCAAAGCGGCAATATCGGCGTGCCCGTGCCGGGTGTGACGCTGAAGCTGCTACCCGCGGGCGGCAAGCATGAGGTGCGCGTGAAGGGGCCCAACGTGACCCCGGGCTATTTCCGACAGCCCGAACTGTCGGCGCAGGCCTTCGACGACGAGGGGTTCTACAGGATCGGGGATGCCGTGCGCATGGCCGATCCGGATGACCCGGCCAAGGGCCTGTTCTTCGACGGGCGGGTGAGCGAGGACTTCAAGCTCACCTCCGGGACCTGGGTCAGCGTGGGCGCGTTGCGGCTGGCCGGGATCGACGCGCTGGCGCCGGTGTCGCAGGATGTCGTCGTCACCGGCCATGACCGCAGCGAGGTCGGCTTCCTGGTCTTTCCGAACGAGGACGCATGCCGCCGCCTTGCCGGCGCCGATGCCGATACCCCGCTGGCCGACGTGCTGGCGCATCCCGCGATCCGCGCCCATGTGGCGCGAGGGCTTGCGCACCTCAAGGACCAGGGCGGCGGCCAGTCGCGCCATGCAGCGCGTGCCCGCTTGCTGGCCGAGCCGCCGAATCCCGACCGGGGCGAGATCACCGACAAGGCCTATCTGAACCAGCGGCAGGTCCTGGCCAACCGCCAGGCCGATCTTGACGCGCTTCATGGCGACGATCCGACCGTGTTCATCACCCCTGAGAATATGAAAGGTTGACCCGCGCATGCTTTCCTGGATTCCCTATCGTGGCTACTGGTCGACACCCTTTGCACGCTGGCAGGGCGCGTTCGCGCATCTGCACGCGCTGAAATTTGCCGCCCATGTAGCCCGCGCCGAACTCGCGCACCGCCAGATCGATGCCGGCACATTCGATTTCGCCGCCTATGGCCTGACCATCGGCCAGCACCAGAGCTTCTATGGCCTGCCCTGGGTGACGGCGATGCTCGGCGCGCCGCACCTGACCGGCCCCACCATCAGCCAGGCCTGCGCGACCGGCGTGCGGCTGATGGCCACGGCGGCGGGCGAGATGGCCACGGGCGGCGCGCAACGGGCGCTGGTGATCGGCGCCGACCGCACCTCGAACGGGCCCCATGTCTATTACCCGGCCCCGGACGGGCCGGGCGGCACCGGCATTGCCGAGAACGTGGTGATGGACAATTTCAACGACGACCCGCATGCCCGCTGCGCCATGGTCGACACCGCAGAGAATGTTGCCAGGCGCGAGGGGATAACGACGCAAGAGCAGCACGAACTGGTGCTGCACCGGCAGACCCAGTATCAGGCCGCGCTGGCCGGGAACCGCGCCTTCCAGACCCGCTACATGCAGGCGCAGCTGGACGTGCCCGATGCGCGCTTTCGCAAGACCGACGGGCAGATAGCGGGCGATCAGGGCGTCTATCCCGCCGCGCCGGAGAAGCTGGCCGGACTGCGCCCGGTGCGCGAGGGCGGCAGCGTCACCTTTGCCGGCCAGACCCATCCGGCCGACGGGAATGCCGGCATGATCCTGACCGCCAGCGCAGAAGAGGCGCGCGAACTGGCGCCCGCGGGCGCGCCGGCGGTGGCCGTGCTGGCCTTTGGCCAGGGGCGCGAGGACAAGGGCTTCATGCCCGCCGCGCCGATTCGCGCCACGCAACGCGCGCTTAAGAACGCGGGGATCGGTATCGAGGATGTGGCGGTATTCAAGTCGCACAATCCGTTTGCCGTCAACGATATCGCCTTCGCCCGCGCCTTTGGGCTGGACTGGCGGGCGATGAACAATTTCGGCTCGTCACTGATCTGGGGACACCCGCATGCGGCCACAGCGCTGCGCGGCGTGATCGAGATGATCGAGGAACTGGAGATGCGCGGCGGCGGTATCGGTCTGTTTCAGGGCTGCGCGGCGGGCGATTCGGCCATGGCGGTGCTGATCCGGGTGGGCTGAGGACACCGCACGCCCTGCCGGCGATGGCACCGATGGGGCCGGGCAGCGCAGAGGAAGGCGCCATCCGATGCCGTCATGCGGACGGCCTGCAAACACCTTCTGCAAGGCGATCCTGTTTCTTCGCATGCGGACAGGGGCCAGAAACAGAGCGGCCGCGCGACCGGGGCGCGCGACCGCGACATTTCCTGACGGCACTTACCGGCCGTAGGTCTCGAAATCAACGTGATCCCACACTTCCTGCTGAACGCGCGCCGCAATCGCGGGCGCATCGGGGCCGATCTCCTCGACGATCGCTTCCCATCTTTCCACCAGTTCCATGAAACGCGCGACCTGCTCATGCGCATCCTCTATCCCGAAGCGCACGCGCGAAAGTTCGGCCACGGTCTCCGTGTCGGCCAGCGCGAATTCGGCAAAGGCTTCGGCCAGGTCGTCTGCCGGCTCCGTGAACGTGATGCCGGCCCCCTGCCCCGCCTCGATGGCCATGTCGGTCATCTCGTAGGCCCAGCGCTGGGTCATGTCGGCATTGGCACGGTTGGCAGCGCGCGCAAAGGCGGCGCGGTCCTCGGGCGACAGGCTGTTCCAGGTATCTTGCGTGACCGTGAAGTTGGAGGTCGCGTGATAGGTGCCCATCTCCATCAGATTCACATGGCTGGCCAGTTCCACCAGCCGGAAAGACAGCAGATCGGCCAGCGACGTCATCGTGCCGTCAATGGTGCCCTGCGACATGGACTCGAAGGTCTCGCCCACCGGCAGGTTCACCGGCACCGCGTCGACATGATCGGCCCAGCGCGACCACGGCGCCCCGCCCGAGCGCAACCGCAAGCCCCTGAGATCGGACAAGCTCTCGACCGGCGTGGTGGTGACGAAATGATAGGTATGCGTTGAACCGGAGCCCAGGTAGATCACCCCGAAGCGCCGCAACTCTGCCTGGCAGGGTTCGCAGGTTACGATATATTCGGTCAATGCCGACGCCATGGCATGTGGGTTCACCCCGATCAACGCGACCTCGGCAACGGTGGACATATAGGGCAGCTCGGCCGGATAATAGAGCGGCAGGTAAAGCCCCACCTCTGCCAAGCCGCTTTGCAGCGCGTCGCGCATCTGGCCCAGGTTCACCACCTCCGGGCCAATGATGGTGGCACTCAGCCTTCCCTCGCTTTCCTCCCGGATGTAGTCCAGAAAGGGTACATAGGTATGGCTGTAGGACGGATGTGCCGGGGGCACACCCGGCGCGGCACGTATCTGCGCTGCGGCCTGAAGCGCGCCCAGCGTCATTGCACCGGCAACGACACTTCCGATGATCATCTTCTTCATGCGAATCTCCTCCCCTGAGATTGTGAGCCCGGCGCCGGGTCGGACAAGCGTGCCCGCTTGCCGCCTGAGGCGAGGGACCCCTCCATCAGCCCATCGCCGAGCAGTGGCGAGGGACCCCTCCACAGGCCCACCGCCGCCCACCGGCTTGCGCGCCGGC
>SKHK01000044.1 GCA_007117005.1 Paracoccaceae bacterium | reverse complement strand
TATTGCGGGTTGGTCTGGCCCGATGTGTCGCGGGGCGCGAAGTGATTGGCCAGTCCGCCGTTTTCCGGCGCCTGATAGCGCACGTCGCGCAGGCCGACGGCGCCGGCCATGTCCTGCAATTCGCAATCGCCATTGGCCGCGCAGGTCAGGCAGTCCAGCGGATGGTCAGAGATGTAAAGCTCCATCACCCCGCGCCGCAGCTTGCGCAGCTTGTCGTTCTGGGTGCGCACCACCATGCCCGGGGCGACCGGCGTGGTGCAAGATGCGGGCGTGCCGCGCCGCCCCTCGATCTCCACCACGCACAGGCGGCAGGACCCGAAAGCCTCGACGCTGTCGGTCGCGCAAAGTTTCGGCACCTGGATGCCGGCCTCGGCGGCCGCGCGCATGACCGAGGTGCCCTCGGGGACCGTCACGGCGATACCGTCGATGGTCAGGCTGACCGGCGCGCCGCTGCGGGCGGGGGTGCCCATGTCGCGGTCGTCGAAGGGGATGATGAAATCCTTCATGGGGTTGCCTCCGAAATGGCAGGTACCGAGTGCCGCAGCGTCGTCAGCGGGGCGCAAATTCCTTGAGGAAGGAATTTGCAAAAGCCTTTGCAAGGCTTTTGATGCGCGGGCGGCGCCGTCATTCCGCCGCTTCCCGGCTTCGCGCGAAATCCTCCGGGAAATGGGTCAGCGCCGACATCACCGGATAGGGCGTGAACCCGCCGAGCGCACAAAGCGAGCCGTCCTTCATCGTCTCGCACAGGTCGGTCAGCAGCGGGATTGCCGCGCCGTCACCCTGGGCGATCCGGTCGATGGTTTCCACCCCGCGCACCGCGCCGATCCGGCAGGGGGTGCATTTGCCGCAGCTTTCCACCGCGCAGAATTCCATCGCAAACCGCGCCATCGCCAGCATGTCGGCGCTGTCGTCGAAGACCACGATCCCGGCATGCCCCACCAGCCCGCCGGCGGCGTCGAATTCCTCGTATCCCAGGGGCGTGTCGAATTTCTCGCGCGGCATGTAGGCGCCCAGCGGGCCGCCCACCTGCGCCGCCTTGACCGGCCGCCCGCTGGCCGTGCCGCCGGCGAGAGTTTCCACCACGTCGCCCAGCGAGATGCCGAAGGCGGTCTCGAACAGCCCCCCGCGCGCCACGTTTCCGGCGATCTGCAGGGTCACCGTCCCGCGCGACCGTCCCAGCCCGAAATCGGCGTAATGCTGCGCGCCCCTTTCCAGGATCACCGGCACCGTCGCCAGCGAAATCACGTTGTTCACCACCGTCGGGCACCCGAAGAGGCCCGCAAGCGCCGGCAGCGGCGGCTTGGCGCGCACCACACCGCGCCTGCCTTCCAGCGAGTTCAAGAGCGATGTCTCTTCGCCGCAGACATAGGCCCCCGCGCCGACCCGGATTTCCATGTCGAAGGCCCGGCCCGAGCCCAGCACATCAGGCCCCAGCACCCCCTCGGCCCGGGCGATGCGCACCGCCTGTTCCATCACCGCAATCGCGTCGGGGTATTCAGAGCGCAGGTAGACAAACCCCTTCGTGGCCCCCGCCGCCAGCCCGGCAATCGCCATCCCCTCGATCAGCGAAAACGGGTCGCCCTCCATGATCATCCGGTCGGCGAAGGTGCCGCTGTCGCCCTCGTCGGCGTTGCAGACGATGTACTTGCGGCTGCCCGGCGCGTCATGCACCGTCTGCCACTTGATCCCCGTCGGAAACCCCGCCCCGCCGCGCCCGCGCAGGCCGGATGCCGTCACCTCGGCCACCACCTCGGCCGGCGCCATGTCCAGCGTCCGGCGCAGGCCCGTCAGCCCGCCATGCGCCTGATACTGCGCCAGCGACAGCGGCTCGATCACCCCGCAGCGGGCGAAGGTCAGGCGGGTCTGACGGCGCATCCAGTCCAGTTCATCGACAGCCCCCAGCGCGCGCGGATGCGCCGAGAGGTCGTCGAACAGCGCCGGCACATCGGCAACGCTCATCGGTCCGAAACCGTGGCGCAGGCCGTCGATCTCCACCTCTACCAATGGCTCCAGCCAGACCATGCCACGCGCGCCGTTGCGCCGCAGATCGAGGGTCACGCCCCGCGCTTCTGCCTCGGCCAGCACCGCCGCCGCGACCTCATCGGCGCCCACGGCCTTCGCGGCGCTGTCCATCGGCACCCAGACGATCATGCCCGTGCCTCCGCCAACAGCGCATCCATCCGCGCCGCATCGACCCGGCCATGCACCCGCCCATCGACCATCACCGCCGGCGCGCAGGCGCACAGCCCCAGGCAATAGACCGGCTCCACTGTCACCGCGCCGTCGCCCGTGGTTCCATGCCAATCGAGCCCCAGTCGCCGCAATACCCCCTCGGCCAGCCCAGCGCCGCCCATCGCCTGGCAGGCCTCGGCCCGGCAGATCTTCAGCACTTGGCGCCCCGCCGGGGCCTCGCGGAAATCGTGGTAGAAGCTGATCACGCCGTGCAGTTCGGCCTTGGTTATCCGCAAAGCCTCGGCCAGAGGATCGAACGCGGCCTGCGGCACATGGCCGAAAGCATGCTGCAGGGCGTGCAGGATCGGCAGCAGCGGCCCTTCCAGCCCGGCATGGGCGGCGATGATGGCGTCGATCTCTGCCTGGTCAGGCGGTGCGGCGGGGGCGGTTGGCTGAGTCATGCAAAGGTCCCTTGGCTGTCCGCGCATCAACGCCGAAATCATGTAGAAATCAATATCATTAATTCGTTGTTTGATAGTTATTACCTATCAAAAAGGGAGCTTGCACCACCCGGCAAGGCGGCCTAAGCCGATGCCCATGTCGCCCCTTGCTGCCCCCCGCGTGATCCTGCTGAACAAGCCCTTCGGCACGCTGACCCAGTTCACCGACCAGCGCAGCCCCACCGCCCGCCCTACCCTTTCGGCGCTGATCGATGTGCCCGGCGTCTATCCCGCCGGGCGATTGGACCGCGACAGCGAGGGGCTGGTGGTGCTGACGGATGACGGCGCCCTGCAGGCGCGCATCGCCAGCCCGGCCGCGAAATTGGCGAAAACCTATCTGGTGCAGGTCGAAGGCCTGCCGGACGAGGCCGCGCTGGCCCGCCTGCGCGCGGGCGTCACGCTGAAGGACGGCCCCACCCGCCCCGCGCAGGCCCGCCGGATCGACCCGCCAAAACTGTGGCCGCGCGACCCGCCGGTGCGTTACCGCGCCAGCGTGCCCGATTGCTGGCTGGAAATCACCCTGACCGAAGGCCGCAACCGGCAAGTGCGGCGGATGACGGCGGCGGTGGGACACCCGACGCTGAGGCTGGTGCGCTGGCGGGTCGGCGACTGGGCGCTGGACGGGCTGGCGCCGGGGAAATGGTGCTGGGCGGATGTGCCACCCGCCCTGCAGGGCAGGCACCGGCAGGTCAGGCCGGGGCGGCGATAGGACCTGGCCGCAGCCTGGCCGCAGCCTGGCCGCAGCCTGGCCGAAGCCTTGCGCGCCACGCCGCCACGCGGGCGTTGCGCGTCGTGCTGGCGCGCGGGCGTTGCGGGCACGGGCTGACAACGCGCCGCTGACATCCTGCCGCGCTTGCAGGCCGGACCGCCTGTCCAGCCCCCGTGGACCGGCAGCACGGCGCTGCAATGCCGCGACACCCTGTCAGGAGATCCCGATGTCAGACCTTGTCCGCCATTATGACCATTACCGCGATGTGCCGCAAAGCCGGTGGCGCTGGCCGAATTTCTCGCCCGCCGAGATCGCCTGCCACGGCAGCGGGCAGTTCCTGCTGCATGCGCCGGCGCTGGACCGGCTGCAGGCCCTGCGCGACCGGCTGGGCAAACCGCTGATCGTGCGCTCTGCCTATCGCTCTCCCGGGCACAATCGGGCCGTGGGCGGCGCGCCACGGTCCAAGCACATGGAGGGCACGGCCTTTGACATCGCCATGTCCAACCATGACCCCGCCGATTTTCAGTCAGCGGCACGGGCCTGCGGGTTCCTGGGTTTCGGCTTCTACCCGCGCTCGGGTTTCATGCATATCGACCTGGGCCCGGCGCGGACATGGGGCACGCCCTTTGCCCCGCGCAGCGCGCCTTTCGCCCCAGAAACCGCGCCCGCGCGCGAGGCGTTGGCCGGCAGCCGCACCCTGACCGGCGCGGGGGCGGCAGGGCTGGCCACGGCCGGGACCGCCGGGGTGGAGGCGCTGCAACAGACGGTGGCCGAGGCCCAGGACGCCGTGCAACCGCTGGTCCCGCATCTGGACAGCCTGCGCTGGGTGTTCATTGCGCTGGCCATGGCCGGCATCGCGCTGGCGGCCTGGGCGCGCATGGACGACTGGCGCAAGGGTCTGCGCTGAGACCGGACGCGCCGCCCCGGGCACGGGCGGCGCCGAAAAAGGGCGGTGGCACACGGCAATGGGCCGAATAGTGCCGCCCCCCCGTACTCTCAGGTTGCAAAACACCCGGGCCGGCGCCACGGTATGGAGGCGCCAGCCCTTGTCTAACGCCCCCGCACGACATCATGCATGCAGGGCCGGTGCGAGGATGGTTTGGGTCGGTCAGGTCTTTACCGAATGCTAACCCAGACATCATCTCATCGCGTCACGGTTTCAGCGCGGCGCCGAAAGGAGCTTTCGATGTCGGCCTTGCAGGAAGAGGAAGAGCACGCAGCGCGTCGTGACCTCGAACGCCTGACGGCGACACAGGCATTGAGCCTTCGGGTGATCGAAGAGCTTGTCTCGGCGCCGACCGAGGCGCTGGATGCCGCCATCGACGCCGCGTTGAAAACACTTGGCGACTACAGCGCCATCGACCGAACCTATGTCTTCCAGCAGGGCGCGCCGGGCAGTTTCCGCAACAGCCACGAATGGTGCGCCCCCGGCATCGAGCCGATGATCGACCTGATGCAGGATCTGACTGCCGACATGCTGGGCGACTGGGTACCCCTGGCGCTGCAGCAGGGCTTTCTGCACATCCCCGACGCGCGGGAACTGGACCCTTCGGACCCTCTGCGCGGCCTGCTGGAGATGCAGGATATCCGCTCGGTGCTGGCCGTGCCGATGCTGGAGGACGGTCAGGTGATCGGCTTCATGGGCTTTGACGGCGTGAACCGGGCCCGGCGCTTTCTGGAGGGTGATATCTATCTCATCCGGTCTGTCGCGAACATCATCGCCACACGGCTGACCCGCCGACGGATGGAAGCCGGCATCGCAAAGGAGCGGCAGGCGCATGAACGCGAACGCCTGCGCATGCAGGCGACCATGGCCGCCTTTCCGGACCTGCTGCTGGAACTGGACGACGCAGGCCGCTTTACCAGCGCCTATGCCGGCGGGGGCGTTCCGGTGAAGATGCCGCCCGACAGCTTCATCGGTCGCAGTGTTGACGCGGTACTGCCGCCGCAGCTTGCGCAGGTCGCACATCAGGCCATGGCCCTGGTGACGGCGCGGCAGGTGGTATCCGGGTTGCGCCACCGCTGGGATCAGGACGGCAAGCCTGCCTGGTTCGAACTCTCGGCCGCGCGGCGCGGCGCCGCCGGGCCGGAAGACCGGCCGGGCTTTGTCTTCGTCATCCGCGAAATCACCGATCGCGTCAGCGCCGAGGAAAAACTGCGCGAGCGCGAGGCGCTTTATGCCGCGCTTGTCGAACTTTCCCCCATCGGCATTTCGCTTCTGGATATCGAGACGGGGCGGTTTCTTGACACCAACCCCGTCCATCTGGCCCTGACCGGCTACGAGCCTGCGGAACTGCTGGAACAGCGTGTCTGGGACCTGTCCCCGCCCGAGGACGTCGCCCTGCGCGAGCGCGCACGCGACCAACTGCTCGCCGAGGGGCGCTACGGCCCGTTTAACGCCCGCTGCATCCGCAAGGACGGCAGCCTGCGCGAGATGCGGATGCGCGGCATCATGGTTCAGGCGCATGACGGTCGGCCCCTTGCCTGGAACCTGGTCGAGGACACCACCGAAGAGAACCGGCAGAGGGAAACGCTGGATCGATTGGGCGATGTCGCCCGCTACACACGCAACCTGGTGGTCATCACCGACTGTCAAAAGCGGATCGAATGGGTCAATCCGGCATTCGAGGCGCGCACGGGATGGCGCATGCAGGAAGTCCTGGGCCGCAAGCCGGCCGATTTCCTGCAGTGCCCGCAGACCGACCAGGACGCCAAGGACCGAATAACCCGCGCCCTCGCCGCGGCAGAGCCGATAGAGGTGGATATCCTCAACCAGACCCGCAGCGGCGAGCACTATTGGCAGCGCCTCGGCATCCAGCCCCGCTTTGACGCGGCGGGCACCCATATCGGTTTCATCGCCGCAGGCACCGACATCACCGACTACAGACGCCATAACCAGATCCTCGCCACGGTGGCGGGTTTCTCGCGCGATCTGCTCGAAGGCGGCAACATCACCCGGGCGCGCGATCAACTGCTGGAGGCGATCGGGACAGCCGCCGGGGTGGATCGGGCGTATTCGTTCCGCCTGGACCCGCCCTTGTCACTGGACGATGTCGGCGCCAACAGCATCGCCACCCAGGATTTCGAATGGTGCCGTCAGGCCGTACAATCGCAAGTGGACAATCCGGAACTCCTGGCGCTGGACATACGCGCCCTTGGCCTGGAACACTGGGCGGAACGTTTCGCACAGGGCAAACCGGTCATCATCGAGCAGCCCGAGGCGATGACCGATGCCGAACGCGCCCTGCTGCTGCCTCAGGACATCCACGCGCTATGCCTGTTCCCAGTCATCACCGACCAGCGCTGCATCGGCGTCTTCGGCTTCGACATCTGCCGCGGCGAAAACGCAGCGCGTTTCGACGGCTGGCCCAGCGCGGTGACCCTCGCACTGGCCACAGCCGCGAACAATGTCGCCACCGCGACAGAACGCCAGACCCGCCAGGACCGGCTGGTGTCGGCGGTCGAAGCGCTGGACGACGGCTTCGCCCTCTACGACGCCGAGGACCGCCTGGTCCTGGCCAACCGTCGCTACCGCGCGATTTACGCCGCCAGCGCCGAAAAGATGATCCCCGGCACCCGGTTCGAGGACATCCTGCGCCACGGCCTGAATAACGGACAATATGCCGAGGCCGTGGGCCGCGAAGAGGCCTGGCTGCAGGAACGGCTGGCGGCGCACCGCGATGCCCGGCCGATCCAGCAGACCCTGGGCGACGGCACCGTTCTGCAGATCGTCGAGCGGCCCACCGATGACGGAGGGCGCGTGGGCCTGCGGGTGGACATCACCGCCATCAAACGCGCCGAAGAGCGGCTGACCGATATCATCGAGGGGTCGGGCGCCGGCACCTGGGAATGGGACATCACCCGCGACGAACCGGTGGTCAACCAGCGTTTTGCCGAGATGCTGGGCCGCGATCCGGCAGAGATAAGGGCAATGTCGACCACCGATTGGCGCGCCCTGCTGCATCCGGCGGACTTTCAGCGCACGCACGCGGCCCTTACCCAAGCGCTGAAGGGCGAAACCCCCTTCTTTCAGGCAGAGTTTCGCCTGCTGCACCAGTCCGGAAGCTGGGTTTGGATCCAGGCCCGCGGGCGGGTCTCGCGCCGTGACGGCAACGGCCGGGCCCTGATGATGGCCGGTGTGAACATGGATATCTCGGCCCTCAAGGCGGCCGAGACCGAGGCGTCACGCGCCCGCCAGCAGCTCGTCGATGCGGTCGAGGCGCTGGAGGACGGCTTTCTGCTGCTCGATGCCGAGGACCGCATCGTCCTGGCCAATGAACGCTACAAGCAGCTCTACCCGCTCAGCGCGCCGGCGGTGGTGCCCGGCGCACCGTTCGAGGACCTGCTGCGCAGGGCCCTGACCACGGGCGAGGTGCCCGACGAACAGGGCCGCGATATCGAGACCTGCGTCCGCGAGATCATGGCCCAGCGCCGCGAGGGGCAGACAACCCTGACCGAGACGCTGGCCAACGGCACCAAGATCCAGATCCGGGATACGGCGATCCGCGAAGGCGGGCGCGTCGGGCTGCGGATCGACGTGACCGAAATCACCCGCGCACGCGAAGAGGCCGAGGCCGCCAGCCATGCCAAATCCGAGTTCCTGGCCAACATGAGCCACGAGATCCGCACACCGCTGAACGGCGTTCTGGGCATGGCGGACCTGCTGTCGGAAACCCCGCTCGACGACAGCCAGGAGGCTATGCTGACCACCATCCGCGATTCGGGCTGGAGCCTCTTGCGGCTGCTCAACGACATTCTGGACCTTGCCCGTGTCGAGGCCGGCAAACTGGCGATCGAGGCCGTCGCCTTCGACCTGGGCGATCTGGTCGCGCGCGTCATGGCGCTGCACGGCCCCAATGCAAGCGCCAAAGGCCTTGCCCTGACCACGGTGCAAAACCCCGAAACCCCGCCTGCAGGCCACCTCTCCCGCATCGGCGATGAGGCGCGGCTGGTCCAGATCCTGCACAACCTGCTGGGCAACGCGATAAAATTCACGCAGACCGGCACCGTCTCGCTGGAGATCGACACCGATGATCCGGCGATGCTGCATTTCCGGGTCAGGGATACCGGGGTCGGCATGTCGCGGGATCAGATCGACCGGGTCTTCAACGCTTTCGAGCAGGCCGATGCCGGCACCAACCGCCGTTTCGGCGGCACCGGGCTGGGTCTGACCATCGTGGGCAAGCTGATCGGCCTGATGCAGGGCGCCGTCACGGTCGAAAGCGAACTCGGCGCAGGCACGCTGGTAAGCCTGGCGATACCGGCGCCGCTTGCCGATGGCGCCGGCATCAAGCCGGAACCCGCCATGGCCGCGACCCCGGCGCAGGCGCCGCAGGACGGCCGTCTGCGCGGGCTTCGGGTTCTGGTCGCCGACGACACTGCCACCAACCGGACCATCCTGCGCGCGATGCTGACGAAGCTGGGGATCGATGCGGCCTTTGCCCATGATGGGGCCGAGGCCTGCGCGCTTTGGCGCGCCGGGCAGTTCGATCTGGTGCTGCTGGACATCGCGATGCCGGTGATGAACGGCGTGGAGGCACTGCGCGCGATGCGCGAAGAGGCCGCGCAGACGCGCAAGCCCATGCCGCTTGCGCTGGCCGTGACGGCCAATGTGATGTCCGATCAGGTCGCCACCTACCGCGAGGAAGGGTTCACCGACACCATCCAGAAACCCATCCGCCGCCAGATCCTGGCCAAGGTCATC
>SKHK01000277.1 GCA_007117005.1 Paracoccaceae bacterium | reverse complement strand
TGCGCGCGTTTCGCGCCTACTTCCTTTGCGCGCGTTTCGCGCGACGCCCCTTTGCCTCTTCGATCTGCCGCACCGCGCTTTCGGTATCGGCGAGATGCTTGATCAGATGCTTGTCGCCGGACCGGGTGATCACCTGCATGTCGCCCATCAGCCGCCGCACGGTGTCGATTTCCAGCAGCATCACCGAGCGCTTGCCATCTGGCAGGATGATCCGCCGGTCGGTCAGATGCCAGGCGGCCTTCATCTGTTCGGAATAAAGATACGCCCCGCGCACCCCCAGCGCCAGCACCGCGCCCAATGAGCCGATGGCCACATGCTCGCTGCCCATCAGCCACAGCACCACGCCGATCACGGCCATGCCAACCAGCGCCAGCACGCCATGGTCGCGCCAGTATCGGCCCTTGTCGGCCGACAGGCGCGCCAGCAGCTTTTCCCCAGGCTCGAGGTTTGGCGCGGTGTCAGGCGCAGAGGGTTCGGGGATGGTGGTCATGGCGGGGCTTCGTCACGAAAGGACCGCGCCCGCCGGGAAGGGCGGGCGCGGTGTGTCTGGCTGTCAGTTCACCACGGCCGGCGCGTCGGTGCCGGCGTCGCCGTCATCTGCGGGCGCCGGTGCCTCCGGCGCGGCGGTCGGCGCCGGCAGCGCGCTTCTGTCCAGCCCGTCGCTGCGCAGGAACTGGAAGAACTCGCTGTCCGGGCGCAGCACCATCGCCGTGTTCTCGCCTCTCAGCGCCCGCTCGTAGGATGTCAGCGAACGCGTGAAGGCAAAGAACTCGGGGTCACGCCCGAAAGCCTCGGCGTAGATGCGGTTACGCTCGGCATCGGCCTCGCCGCGGATGATCTCGCCCTCGCGCCGCGCGGTCGAGACGAGTTCGACCACCGTCCGGTCGGCCAACGCGCGCACCCGCTGCGCGGCCTCGTTGCCGCGGGCGATCTCGTCCGCGGCCTCGCGCTCACGCTCGGCCCGCATCCGGGCAAAGGTGGCGGCCAGGTTCTGTTCCGGCAGGTCGGTGCGGGTCAGGCGCACGTCGATGATGTCGACGCCCAGCGTGCGGGCCTCGCGGCGCGCCAGATCGCGGATCTCGTTCATCAGCGGCGTGCGGTCTTCCGACAGCACCGAGCCCGAGGGCACCGAGCCCAGCACTTCGCGGATCGCCGCGTTCAGGATGCGCTCGATCCGGATCTGTGCCGCGCGCACCCCTTCGACGCCGACGGCCTGGCGGAAACGTTCCACATCCGTGATCCGCCAGCGCAGGAAGGCATCAACCACCAGCCGGCGGTCGTCCAGCGGCGTCACCTCCAGCGGCTGCGACTGCAGGCCCAGGATGCGGGCGTCATAACGCACCACGTCCTGGATGAAGGGGATGCGGAAATACAACCCCGGATCGGTGCGCACCTGCCGGACCTGGCCGAATTGCAGCACCAGCACGTTTTCCCGCTCATCCACCACAAAGATCGATGACAGAAACAGGGCCACGGCGATCACCAGCGCCGGGATGAGAAGAGCAAGGCGTTTCATCAGTTCGTCCCTCCGCTGCGGCGCAACTGGTCAAGCGGCAGGAAGGGCAGGACGCCCGTGCCGCCGCCATCGCCGCCAGGATCGGCCGTCACGTTGTCCAGGATCGTCAGATCCATGTCGCCCAACACCCGTTCCATGGTTTCCAGATACATCCGGCGCCGCGTCACGTCCGGCGCGTTCACATATTCCTGCCAGACCGAGATGAAGCGGCTTGCCTCACCCTGGGCGACGTTGATCACTTCGGCGCGGTAGGCCTCGGCCTCTTCCTGGATCTGCGCAGCCTCGCCGCGTGCGGCGGCCAGAACCCGGTTGGCATAGGCATCGGCCTGACGCTCCAGCCGGTCACGTTCCTGCCGGGCTGCCTGCACCTCGCGGAAGCTGTCGATCACATCGCCCGGTGGGTCCGCCCTGTCAAAGTTGATACGGATGATGGCAATACCGGCGTCATACGTGTCCAGCACCGTCTGCGCTGCCTGGCGCAGGTCGGCGGCGATGGCGCCCCGGTCCCGGTTCAGAATCGGCGACAGTTCGGACCGCGCAATGATGTCCCGCATGGCCGATTCGGACACGGCGCGCACGGTCTCGTTGGGGTCGGCCAGGTTGAACAGGAATTCCGCCGGGTCGGAAATGTTCCAGACGACCTGGAATTCGATATCCACGATCGCCTCGTCCCGGGTCAGCATCAGGCCGGAATCCAGCACACCGCGGCCGGTGCCGACCTCGGTCACGCGCTCTGTCGTCACCTGCACGATCTCGGCGCGCACAATGGGCCAGGGGGCAAAGTTCAGACCCGGCTGGCCGATGCGGTATTCCTGACCGAACAGCAGTTCGACCGACCGTTCCTCTGGCCGGACCGAATAGAAAGAGGCGAACAGCCACAGCACCAGAAGGCCGCCAAGACCCAGCAGCACGCCGCGCTTGCTGATGCCGCCACCGCCGTCTCCGCCGCCGCTGCCATTGGCGCCACGGCCGCCGCCGCCGCCCATCAGCACCTTCAGTTGCTGTTGGCCCTTCTTGACCAGATCGTCGATTTCCGGGATCGATGGCCGGTCGTCGCCGGGGCCACGCCCGCCGCCGCCACCGCCGCTGCCCCGATTGCCTGAGCCGCGATTACCGCCACCCCAGGGGCCTCCATTGTTGCCAGACATGGCCTCTCCTCGGTTGGAACCGTCGTTTTCAATGCGCGTTCGGTCGACAGACGGGCGGCGCATCGCACCATGCCCCCTGAATTGGCTACATCACGCCGGGTTTCAAGCATAATCGGACCCGCCGCGCCCGCATGTCGCGCCGTTTTGATGCTTGCCCCCGGCAACAAGCCGGCCCGGTGTCAGGTGTCGGCAACCGGCTCTCGCATCAGCACCAGTTCTTCGGCCATGGTGGGATGGACGGCCACGGTGCGGTCGAAATCAGCCTTGGTGGCACCCATTTTCAGCGCCACGGCGGCAAGCTGGATCATCTCTCCCGCGGCGGGGGCCACGATGTGACAGCCCAGCACGCGGTCGGTCTGCGGGTCGACCACCAGCTTCATCATCGCCTTCACCTCGCTGCCGACAAAGGCGCCCTGCATGGGGCGGAAACTGGCGCGATACACCGCAACCGGCCCCTTCTCGCGGGCCTCGGCCTCGGTCAGGCCCACGGTGCCGGCCTCCGGGCGGGTGAAGACGGCGCTGGCGACCATGGCGTGATCGGCCTGCACGCGTTGGCCGCCAAAGACGGTATCGGCAAAGGCATGGCCCTCGCGGATCGCCACGGGGGTCAACTGGATGCGGTCGGTCACATCGCCCACGGCATAGACCGAGGGGACGTTCGTCTGCGACCAGGCATCCACCTTGACCGCCCCGTTCGGAGCCAGGGTCACGCCAGCAGCCTCCAGGCCCAGCCCGGTGGTGTTGGGTGCCCGCCCGGTGGCGAACAGCACGGCGTCGAATTCGCGGCGCGCGCCGCGGGTGTCCGTCGTGGCGAAATGGCCGCCGTCCAGCGGTTCCAGCGAGACCAGATCGGCATCCACCTGCAGATCGACCCCCTGGATTCCCATGGCGGCGGCGACATGATGGCGCAGGTCATCGTCGAACCCGCGCAGGATTTGCGCACCGCGATAGAACTGCGTGACATCGACGCCCAGCCCCTGCAGCAGCCCGGCGAATTCGCAGGCGATGAAACCGCCGCCGACGATCAGCATGTTGGATGGCAGATCGTCCAGTAGAAACAGATCGTTCGAGGTCATGACACCGGGCAGGTCAAAGCCCTCGGGCACCACAGGGCGCCCGCCGGTGGCGATCAGCACATGGCGCGCGCTGATCTCGGTGCCATCGGCCAGCCGCACGGTATGCGGGTCGGTCATGATGGCGCGCTGGTGGTGGATGACGACGCCCGAGGCCTCGGCGTTCCGGGTATAGATACCCTCCAGCCGGGTCAGCTCGGTGTCCAGCCGTGCGCGAAAAGCCCGCCAGTCGAACCGCGCGGGCGCCACATCCCAGCCGTATTTGCGCGCCTCTTCGATCCCGGCGCCATGGCCCGCGGCAAAGACCATCAGCTTCTTGGGCACGCAACCGCGGATCACGCAGGTCCCGCCCATGCGGTATTCCTCGGCCATCTGCACCCGCGCGCCATGCCCGGCGGCAATCCGTGCCGCCCGCACCCCGCCGGACCCTCCGCCGATGACAAAGAGATCACAATCAAATGCCATACCCTGACGCTCCTGTACCGTTCTGCCAGCGGCACCCTTGGGCCCGCCTTTCATTTTGCCTCAAATACTCCGGGGGGATCGCGCGTCTGCGCGATGGGGGGCAGCGCCCCCCGGTCGTGGATATCGTCCCCGTCAGATGTCCCGAAAGATGTTGTCGGTGTCTTCGAAAAGGATGCGCTCTTCCTTCTCGGTGCCGGCCAGGGCATCGCGTATCAGAACCCGGCCATCAGCATGGCCGATGATCACCCCGTCGCAGACATCGATGAAGAGCCCGTTCTCCACCACGCCCGGTACCTGGTTCAGCGCAAGCGACAACTGCCGCGGGTTGCCGATGCGGCCCAGCGCCAGATCGAGGATGTGATTGCCCTCATCGGTGACGAAGGGCCGCTCGCCATTCATCCGCAGGCTGGCCTTGGTGCCCATGACATCCAGCGCGCCCAGCAATTCCTCGATCAGCATCCGGCTCGCCTGCCAGCCGAAGGGGATCACCTCGACCGGCAGGGCAAATGCACCCAGCGCGCGCACCTCCTTTGTGGCATCGGTGATCACCAGCATCCGGTCGCTGGCTGTGGCCACGATCTTCTCCTGCAAGAGCGCCCCGCCGCCGCCCTTGATCAGGGTCAGATCGGCGTCGAATTCATCGGCCCCGTCGATGGTCAGGTCCAGCCAGCCCGCCTCCTCCAGCGCGACCACACGCAGGCCCAGGTCACGGGCCAGTGCGGCGGTGCGCGCAGAGGTCGGCACGCAGGTCAGCTTCAACCCTTCCTCGCGTACCCGTTCGGCAAGGCAGCGCACAAGCCAGGCGGCGGTTGAGCCCGTGCCAAGGCCCAGTTTCATGCCGTCTTCCACCATCTCGGCGGCACAGCGCGCCGCGCTGAACTTGGCACGGTCTATCGGGGCCAGGGTGTCTGCCATCGCTCTATCCTGTCAATGCGGGCGCGTCACGACAGAGCCTTACCCCAAACCGGAACCGGCGTCACGGGGGGCTGTCCTTGCCGGGCGCCAGGTTCGAACCGGGACCAAGCGCCTTGAAGAAAGGCGCTTGCAAAAGCCTTGCTTCAAGGCTTTTGACCCGCGCGGGGCAAGGCGGCGCGCGGTCAGCCCTGCGTGTGGAAGAATTCATGCACCCGCCGGGCCACGGCCTCGGACACGCCGGGCGCGGCCATAAGGTCCGAAAGCCCCGCCCGCGCCACCGCCTTGGCCGAGCCGAAATGCGCCAGCAGCGCGCGCTTGCGCACGGCGCCCACGCCCGGGATTTCGTCCAGAGGCGTGCGGCTGGTGGCCTTCGCCCGTTTCGCTCGGTGCGCACCTATGGCAAAGCGGTGGGCCTCGTCGCGCAGGCGCTGCACGAAATAGAGCACCGGGTCATTCATACGCAGCGCGAAGGGGGCCTGCCCGGGGCGGTGGAATACCTCCTTGCCCGCGTCGCGGTCCACCCCCTTGGCCACGCCCACCACCGGCACATCCTCGACCCCCAGATCGCCCAGAATGCCGGCAACGGCCGAGACCTGTCCCGCCCCGCCGTCGATCAGCAACAGGTCCGGCCAGGTCTCGCCCTCGCGGTCCGGGTCTTCCTCCAGCAAGCGGGTGAAACGGCGGGTCAGCATCTCGCGCATCATGCCGAAATCGTCGCCCGGGGTGATGCTGTCGCCGCGGATGGTGAACTTGCGATACTGGCTTTTGACGAATCCCTCTAGCCCCGCCACCACCATCGCCCCCACGGCATTCGTGCCCATGATGTGGCTGTTGTCATAGACCTCGATCCGCGCGGGGGGCGTGTCCAGATCCAGCGCCTCGGCCAGCCCGGCCAAGAGGCGCGACTGCGCCGCCCCCTCGGCCAACCGCCGGCCCAGGCTTTCGCGTGCGTTGCGCAGCGCATTCTCCACCAGTGCGACCTTCTCTCCCCGTTGCGGCACGCGCATGTCCACATTCCGACCGGCGCGCGCGGAAAGCAGCTCGCGCACCAGTTCCTCGTCCTCGACCGCATGCGACAGCAGGATCTGCCGGGGCGGGGGTTTGTCATCGTAGAACTGCGCCAGAAACGCCTTCAGGATCTCCGGCTCTTCGGCGCCGGCGCCGGTTCGGGGGTAGAAATCCCGGTTGCCCCAGCTTTGATTGGCGCGGATGAAGAAGACCTGCACGCAGGCCTGGCCGCCCTGCAGATGCAGCGCGATCACATCGGCCTCGGCCACACCCTGCGGGTTGATGCCCTGGCTTTCCTGCACCGCCGTCAGCGCCCGGATCCGGTCGCGCAGCGCCGCCGCGCGTTCGAATTCCATTGCCTCCGACGCGGCCTGCATCTGTTTGGCCAGATCGGCCTGGATACTGGTGCTGCGGCCCTGCAGAAAGCGCTCGGCATCCTCGACCAGCGCGGCATAATCGCCCTCTGACACCAGCCCCACGCAGGGCCCCGCGCAGCGCTTGATCTGATAGAGCAGGCAGGGCCGGCTGCGGTTCTGAAACACCGAATCGCTGCAGTTGCGCAGCAGGAACACCTTCTGCAACTGGTTCAGCGTCCGGTTCACCGCGCTGGCGCTGGCGAAGGGGCCGAAATAGCTGCCCTTCGCGCTGCGCTTGCCGCGATGCTTGCGCAGTTGCGGATAGGCGTGGTCCTTGGCGATCAGGATATTGGGAAAGCTTTTGTCGTCGCGCAGCAGCACATTGTAGACGGGCTTCAACTGCTTGATCAGGTTCTGTTCCAGCAGCAGCGCCTCGGTTTCGGTGCGCGTGGTCAGGAACATCATCGACGCGGTTTCGCGGATCATCCGCGCGATGCGCCCCGAATGGCCCGAGGGCCGGGCATAGTTCGACACCCGCGTGCGCAGGTTTCGCGCCTTGCCGACGTAAAGCACCCGCGATTGCGCATCGAGCATCCGGTAGACACCGGGCGAGTTGTCCAGCGTCTTGACCAGTGCCTGGATCAGCGCGTGCCCGGTCAGCGCCGCGCTGTCATGATACGTGGGCGGCTGGTTCGCGGGGGGCTGCTCATCTGGGGCCGTGTCGCTCATGGCCTGTCGGTCTGCTGGGTGATTCCTGATCGTGGCTGCCTGCTGGCGCGCGCGAAATCAAGCCGAAACCTGCCCACGACTTCTGTGGATAACTCTGTGGGCAGAGTTGTTGGGTTCCGGATTTCCTGTTGTTTCCGGCTAGGTTCCAAGAGGTGCCTGTTTTTTGTGCAAGTTAATAAGCATCAGAAATAAAGAGATAAAAAACTGTCCTTCGGCAACGCACTGAATTTCATAGGCTTTTTCTGACGGTTTCGTGACATCCCGCCGCGCGGTGGACAAGCGCAAGGTGTGTCGCCACCCCGGGCCGTGGCGCCGGGTCACTCCACCCCCAGAACATCCGGCGTCTGCCATGCCAGATGCTGCCCGCCGTCGATGCACAGCAACTGCCCGGTCACGCCCGGCGCGTCCAGAAAATATCCCAGCGCGGCGGTGATTTCGGCCGGATTCGCGCCGCGTTCCAGCAAGGTAGCGGCGCGCTGGCGGGCGAAATGGTCCGCGCTCTGGCGCCCGCCCTGCAGGGTGGGCCCGGGGCCTATGGCATTGACCCTGATCGCCGGGGCAAGCGCCTGCGCGGCGGTGCGGGTGAACGCCCAAAGCCCCATCTTGGCGATGGTATAGGTCATGAATTCGGGGGTCAGCTTGCGCACCCGCTGGTCGATCATGTTGATCACCAGACCTCGGGCGACCGGCTCTCCGGTCTCGTCGGGCGCGGCGGGCAGCGCCTGGCGGGCAAAGGCCTGGGTCAGCATGAAGGGCGCACGCAGGTTCGAACCGATATGGCGGTCCCAGCTTTCGGCCGTAGCGGTGAAAAGGGTGTCATGCTCGAAAATCGAGGCGTTGTTGATCAGCACGCCCAAGGGTGCGCCCAACGCCTGCGCGGCATCCGGCACCAGCGCATCGGTGGCGGTTTCGTCCAGCAGATCGGCCTGCAGGGTCACGGCCCTGACCCCCAGCGCGCGGGCCGCTGCCGCCGTTTCCTCGGCCGCGTCGCGGCTGCTGGCATAATGCAGGGCGACGTCATGCCCGCGCCCGGCCAGATACAGCGCCATCGCTCGGCCCAGACGCCTGCCCGCGCCAGTTACCAGCGCGCCGCCCGTGATTGCCCCTGACATGTCAAGCTCCTGCGGTCATTGTGGTGAACAGGAACAGGACATAGCCCAGGTATAGCGAAAGCAACACCGCGCCCCAGGCGCGGGTGATCGACCGCCCGGTATAGATGAAGGCGCCCAGCAGGGCCGAGGCACCCAGCATCACCCACAGGTCGAACCGCAGCATTTCCGGCGGCACCGGGATGGCGCCGAAAAGCGACGCAACGCCGATAATCGCCAGCAGGTTGAACACATTCGAGCCCAGCACATTGCCCAGCGCGACACCCGCCTCCCGGCGCCATGCGGCTGCCGTGGTGGTGGCCAGTTCCGGCAAGGAGGTGCCGATGGCGACCAGCGTCAGGCCGATCACCGCCTCGCTGACGCCCAGCGCGGTGGCGATGTTCACCGATCCGGCCACCAGGAAATGCGCCCCCAGCGGCAGGCCCAGCAGCCCCAGTGCCAGGTAAAGCGCGATGCGGGTGGCTGCGATGTCGTCCTCGGCGCCCTCCAGTTCCATCGCCTGGGCGCGGCCAGCCCGGGCGCGCAGAAAGCAATCGCCCAGCATCAGCACCAGCCCGGCCAGCAGCACCAGCCCCAGCCACCAGGTGAAGGCGCCGGTCAGGGCCAGCGCGATGAACAGCGCGCTGGCCGCCATCATGATCCAGTAATCCCGTGCCAGGCTGCGATCCACCGCTACCGCGGCAATCAGCGCGGGCAGGCCCAGCACCAGCAGCACATTGGCGATGTTCGAGCCCACCACATTGCCCAGCGCCAGCCCCGGCGCATCGGCCAGCACCGCGCGCACGGACACGAACAGTTCCGGCGCCGAGGTGCCGAAGCTGACCACCGTCAACCCCACGATCAGCGCCGGGATGCCCAGCTTCAGGCTAAGGTTCACCGCGCCCTTGACCAGCGCGTCACCGGCCAGCAGCAGCGCCGCCAGCCCGCCCAGAACCATGGCCATGTCCAGCATGATCAGCGCCAGGCGCAATCGGCGCGGTCACAGGCGGTCGGTCTGCCGCCCATGTTCACACGTTTGCAGGTGGGGCAGCGCAGCCGGTCCAGCGCGTTGCGCCGCCCCGGGCCGCCCAGCCGGTTGCCCCAGCGCGTGCCGCGCAAGAGCTTCTGCAGGCTGGCCATGACCAGCATGAAGACCAGAAACAGCGAGACGACCTTCAGCAGCATGTCAGCCCCCCATGCCCGTACCCAGCCGCGCCCGCATGGCGCGTTCCTCGGCGATGTCCAGCGCGGCCCCGGCCATCTGCCCGGCCGCCGCATCCAGCCCGAAACGCGCCAGCAGGGGCCGGCGCATGCCGTAACCCACCACCCGCACCCGCTTGCCATAGCGTTCCTTCAGCACCGGGCGCAGATGGCCGATCGCGTCGGCCAGGCCCAGCCGCACCGCCTCGGCACCCAGCCAGAAGGTGCCGTCGAAAAGCTCGGTATCGCCGGCCAGCTTCGCGCCGCGCCGGTCCCTGACCTGGGCGATGAATGTCTCGTGCATCTGGCCCATCAGGGTTTCCAGCCGGGCCACATCCTCGGGCCGTTCGGGGCGGAACATGTCAAGCTGGCTTTTCGACTTGCCGGCGGTGTGCACGCGGCGTTCGATCCCGTTGCGGGTGATCAGCTCATGCAGACCGAAACCCGCGTAGATCACGCCGATCGAGCCCAGCACCGACGACGCATCGCAGTAGATGTCATCGGCCGCCGTTGCCAGCCAGTAGCCGCCCGATGCCGCGGCATCCTCGACAAAGGCATGAACCGGGGTTTCGGTTTCCTCGGCCAGCCGGCGGATGCGCGCGGCAATGAGCGAGGATTGCACCGGCGAGCCGCCGGGCGAGTTGATCGCCAGCGCCACCGCCTGCGGCCGTCCGGCGCGAAAGGCGCGCTCCAGCACCGGGCCGATGGTGGCGTCGCTCAGCGTGCCGCTGCCGCGCGCGGCGATCATGCCCTGCAGGCGGACCATGTTCACCCGCGGCGGGCGGCGCAGCAGGCGGGCAACCAGGGGGGGGCGTTTGCTTTCCATCGCGCTGATGTAGGATGCCCGCGCGGGGGCAACAAGCCTGCCCCGGCCGGGCAGGGCACTTTCGGTGCCGGGAGGCGGTCAAACGGAATGGGGCGGGGATGATCGACAAGCTGGAGATGTTCATCGCGCTGGCCAATGAGCGCCATTTCGGCCGCGCCGCTGCCGCGCATGGGGTCACGCAGCCCACGCTGTCGGCCGCGATTCGCGCGCTGGAGGGCGAATTGGGCGTGCAGCTGGTCGCCCGCGGTGCGCGGTTTCAGGGCCTGACGCCAGAGGGCGAGCGCGTGCTGGACTGGGCGCGCCGGATCGTCACCGACAGCCGCCAGATGCGCGACGAGATGCGTGCGCGCCGAAAGGGGCTGGGCGGGGTGCTGCGGCTGGGGGTGATTCCCACCGCGCTGCCCATGGTCGCCGATCTGGCCGCCCCCTTTCTGGCACGTCATCCGAATGTACGGCTGCAGGTCCTGTCGCGCACCTCGGTCGAGATTCTGGCCGAGATGGAGGCGCTGCAACTGGACGCGGGCATCACCTATCTGGACAACGAGCCGCTGGGCCGGGTCAGCAGCGTGGCGCTTTACACCGAACGCTACCGGCTTTTGGTGCACAGCACCCACCCGCTGGCCGGGGCGGGTGGGGTGGGCTGGGCGGCGCTGGACGGGCTGCAGCTGGCGCTGCTGGTGGACAGCATGCAGAATCGCCGGATCATCGACCAGCGTCTGGCGCGGGCCGGGGTGCGGGTGCAGGCGATGCTGGAATCGAATTCGCTGCTGGCGCTGGTGGGGCAGGTGCTGGCGGGCGGCTGGGTCACCGTGGTGACGGACGAGGCCGCGGCGCTGTTCGCCGGCCGCGCCGATCTGGTGGCGCTGCCGATCACCGATGCGCCGGGGCGGCCGGGCCAGCCGGAGGATCAGCCGGGACAGGGCGAGGCGGCGCTGCCAGCCTATCAGGTGGGGCTGGTCGCCCCTTGGCGAGAGACCCACACCCCCCTTCTGGCCGCGCTGCTGCAAGAGGCCGGGCGGCTGGCGCGGCGGCGCAAGCGGGTGTCATGAGCGGGCCGCAGGGCATCGTGCCATGGCGGTGAAGGGGTCCCTGCCGCTGGTCAGGCGGCCGATGCAGGA
This sequence comes from Paracoccaceae bacterium, assembly GCA_007117005.1. Taxonomy (GTDB): domain Bacteria; phylum Pseudomonadota; class Alphaproteobacteria; order Rhodobacterales; family Rhodobacteraceae; genus Pararhodobacter. The sequence continues at coordinate 16,211 of SKHK01000277.1, read as the reverse complement.
AATCCAGACCTTGCCTTCCCGGGTTCTGCCCAGGCCCCCTTTGCGGCCCGGTATCTGCGCGCGTCATGCCGAGGGCTGTGGAGGGGTGACAGCAAGTTCAACCGCCCTCGGCAGCTTTTCCGCCTGCGCCTGGCAGGAAGCCGCTTCAACCGAAAGCCATCCCGCAACCGAAAGTCATCCTGCCCTATCCCAGCGCAGCCTCGGCCGCCGCACCCAGGCGCAGCACGCGCGCCTCGGCCATGGGTGGCGCCATCAGACTGATCCCGGCGGCAGGCGTGCCGGTGGGCAGGGTCAGCGCGCAGCCGCCCATCAGGTTGCCGATCCGCGTGTTGCGCAGGGCCAGCAGGTTCAGGCGGGTAAAGAGGTCATGGTCGCCCTCCAGCGCATCGATGCGCGGCGGCATGATCGCCACCGTGGGCACCAGCACGGCATCGAACCCCGCCACCGCCTCGGCATAGCGCGCGCGCAGCCGGTCCAGTTCCTGCCAGCCGGCGATGTAGTCGGCGGCCTTGTGGTCGCGCCCGGCGCGGAACCGTTCGCGCACCGGGGGGAACATGCGCTCCGGCATGGTCTCTATCACCGTGCCCCAGGTGCCGTAGGTTTCCGCTGTGTAGATCAGCCCCGCCAGGTCCAGCGCCGCGGCCACCGCGTCCAGCCGTAGCCGGGTCAGGCGGGCGCCGGCGGCTTCCAGCCGGGTGAGCGCTTGCTCGAAGCCGCTGGCCTGTGCGGGGTCCAGATCGTCCAGCGCCACGGTTTCCAGCACCGCCAGACGGGTGCCCGCCAGACTGGCGCCGCGCAGGTCCGCAGGCTTGCTGCCATCCAGCAGCGCGGTCAGCAGCGCGGCATCCTGCACCGTGCGGGTCAGCGGGCCGACGGTGTCGAAGCGCGGCGCCAGCGGCACGGCGCCGGTCAGCGGGATGCGGCCGGATGTGGTTTTCAGCCCCACCAGGTCATTCCAGGCCGCCGGCGTGCGCACCGACCCGCCGGTATCGGACCCGATGGCCGCCGGCGCCAGCCCCCAGGCGACCGAGGCCGCCGCCCCCGATGACGACCCGCCGGACACATGGTCCGGATCATGCCGCCAGGGCGGGCTGGCCGTCATCGGGTTCAGCCCCAGCCCCGAAAAGGCCAGTTCGGTCATATGCGTCTTGCCCAGGCAGGGCAGGCCCGCGCCCTCCAGCCGGGCAAGGACCGTGGCGTCGGTATCGGGCACGCGGCCGGCCAGCAGGGCGCTGCCGGATTCGGTGGCGGTGCCGGCGGTGTCGAACAGGTCCTTCCAGGATACCGGCACCCCGTCCAGCGGCCCGCGGCGCATCCCGGCCCTGGCCCGGCCCCGCGCGCCTGCCGCGGCATCGAGCGCCCGCGCCCGCGTCAGGCGGGCATAGATGCGCGGCCCCATCGCGTGGGCTTCCGTGGCGTCCAGAAACGCCTCGGTCAGGGCCACGGGGCAGAGCCGCCCCTTCTCTATCGCCTCGCCCAGGGCGGTGGCGCTCAGTTCCTGCCAGTGATCGATCATGGCGGTCTGTTCCTTACGGCGTCTGTTGGCATTCATGGCGTGGCGGCGACGCTAGCGCAGCTTTGCGGGCGAGGGAAGCTGTGCGGGCAACGCCGGTGCGGCAATGTCGCATGGACAAGGCGTCGGCGGCAGGCATAGACAGGAACCATGAAACCCGATTGCGATATCCTGATCGTCGGCGGCGGGCTGAACGGCCCGGCGCTGGCGCTGGCGCTGGCGCAGAACGACCAGCGCGTGACCGTGGTCGATGCCCGCGCGGCCGACACCCGTGCACAGGTGGGCTTTGACGGGCGCGCCTATGCGCTGGCGCTGGCCTCGGTCAGGGTGCTGGGGGCGCTGGGCGTCTGGCCGGTGCTGGCGGGCGGGGCGCAGCCGATCAGGGGCATCCGCGTCAGCCAGGGCCGCGCGGGCGCGGGGGCCTTTCCGCTGACCATGGGCTTCGATCACAGCGAGATCGAGGAAGGCCCGATGGGCCAGATGGTCGAGGACCGGCACCTTTACGCCGCCTTCCTGGACGCCATGCGCGCCGCGCCGGGCGTGACGCTGATCAGCGGCGCAAAGGTGGTCGATCAGGCCACCGACGGGCCACAGGCACGCGTCACGCTGGATACCGGCCAACAGATCACGGCGCGGCTGATCGTGGGTTGCGACGGGCGCGACAGCGCGGTGGCGCGGCGCGCCGGTATCCACCGCTGGGGCTGGGATTACGACCAGACCGCGCTGGTCTGCGCCGTGGCGCATGAACGCCCCCATGGCGGCGTGGCGCATCAGCTTTTCCTGCCCGGTGGGCCGCTGGCGATCCTGCCGCTGCCGGGCAATTGCAGCTCTGTGGTGCTGAGTGAGAGGCGCGCCGTGGCGCAGGCCGTGGCGGCCGGCGGTCCGGCGGATTGGCTTGATCACCTGCGCCCGCGCTTCGGCTCGTTTCTGGGTGATATCGCGCTGGCGGGCGCGCGCTTTGCCTATCCGCTGCGGCTTAGCGTGGCAGAGGATTATATCGCGCATCGGCTGGCGCTGGTGGGCGATGCCGCGCATGGCGTGCATCCCATCGCCGGGCAGGGGCTGAACCTGGGCCTGCGCGATGTCGCCGCCCTGGCCGAGGTGCTGGTCACCGCCGCGCGCCGGGGCGAGGATATCGCCAGCCCGCTGGTATTGGCGCGTTATCAGCAATGGCGCCGCTTTGACGTGATGCGGCTGGCGCTGGGCATGGATGCGGTGAACCGCCTGTTTTCAAACGATTCCAGCGCGCTGTCGCTGCTGCGCGGTCTGGGGCTGGGCGCGGTCAACGCGCTGCCGGCGCTGCGGCGCCTGTTCATCCGCGAAGCCGCCGGGCTGAACGCGGCCGAACCGCGCATGATGCAGGGGCTGCCGGTCTAGGTCGTCCGCGCGGGATGGTCCGGCACGAAAAGCCCGGCGTTTCCCGCGCGGGGCGGGATCGACCCTTTTCTGATGGGGGGTAAGGCCCTAAGCTGGGCGGCTAGGGATCAGCGGAGGATTGCCCATGGAGATGAAGGACACGCGCCGGATTGCGGCGGAACCGGCGCTGGTGTGGCAGGCGCTGTTGGACCCGGCGGTGCTGCAGGCCGCGGTACCGGGCTGCGAGGAACTGACCGGCTCGGCCGAAGAGGGGTTCGCGGCCGTGGTCGTGCAGAAGGTCGGCCCGGTGAAGGCGCGGTTTCAGGGCGCGGTGTCGATTTCCGAACGGGTCGAGGGCGAGAGCCTTTACCTGAGCGGCGAGGGCAAGGGCGGTGCCGCGGGCTTTGCCAAGGGGGGCGCGCGCGTGCGGCTGGAGCCCGATGGCGATGGCACGCTTCTGCATTACGAGGTCGATGCCAAGGTCGGCGGCAAGCTGGCGCAACTGGGCAGCCGGATCATCGACGGTTTCGCCCGCAAGATGGCCGATCAGTTCTTTGACCGGTTCCAGCAGGCTGTTGAAGGGCCGGGCGAGGCGGAATCGGAGGACACCGCCGAAGCAGAGACCGATGACGGCGGCAAAAAAGGCTGGTTTCGCAAGATGATCAAGCGATAGACGATACCGCCCGAAAGCGGGGTTCGCTTTCGGGCGGTTCGACAGGCGCAAACCAGAGGGTAGAGCCTGTCGCGCGAGTTCGGATCAGCGCTACCGGATGCCGGCCTCGCGCAACAGCGGCAGCACGGTGTCGCGGAAATACGGGAATTCCTCGGCATAGTCGAAAAAGCTGAGCGTGGTGCCGGCAAAGCCTGTCTCGTGCAGCCGGATGATCCCGTCGGCCACCTGCTGTGGCGTGCCGATCAGCGGATAGCCGCCATGGCCCTGCGCCATCAAATGCTTGATCTGTGCCAGCAGGTCATGCGGGAAGCTGTGGGCATGGGCGAATTGCAGCCGCACCAGGTTTTCCACCGCGTCGGTATCCTGGTTCTGATGCACGAAGTAATCCACCGCCGCCTGCGCCTCGGCCTCGGTCGGCCGGCAGACGACATGGGCGAATGTCAGCACATTGACCGCCCGGCCCTTTGCCTGCGCCTGCTCTTTCAGTTCCACGATTTCGGCCTTCGAGCGTTCCAGATCGATCGCCGGGGTGAACAGGAAATTGGCGTTGTCGGTGGCGAATTCGCGTCCCTGGGGCGAGCCTGCGGCGTTGATGATGGGCACGCCCCCGTGCACCGGCCAGGGGTCGCCCTTTACGTTCTTCGCCTTGAAATACTGGCCGTCCCAGTCGAAATGCTCCTTCGATTCCCACAGTTTGCGCACCAGGTCGAACCATTCCTGCGCATAGCCATAGCGGGTCTCGTGGTCATCGGGCAGGGTCAGACCCAGCGCCTCGTATTCCGGCTTGTTCCAGCCGGCGACGATGTTCAGCCCCGCGCGCCCGCCGCCGATCTGGTCGATGGTGGCGATTTGCTTTGCCACCACCACCGGGTGATTGGCCGCGGTGTGGATGGTGGCAAAGACCGTCAGGTTCTTCGTCGAGGCCAGCAGCCCCGCCGCCCAGGTCATCGTCTCCAGCACGCCGCCGTGAAAATCGGTCTCGCCGCCATAGCCGATCCAGCGCGCGATGGGCAGCATGAAGTCGATGCCGGCCTCGTCCAGCATATGCGCCAGCTTCAGGTTGTTTTCCCAGCTGTTCACCCAGCGCTCGGGCGCCTTGGTGACGGTCATCCCCGAGGAACAGTTGGTCGAGAACGTGCCCAGCCGGAACCGGTCGCCCGACAGCATCGGTGCGTCTAACATGGTCTGTACTCCCTGACAGATTGTGAAATGTATTTTATGTTTGAAAGTCTATCGAAAATTGACATTGCGTCAACATCTTTGTCGCGCGATGCTGCGCGGGCCGAAGGAGGGCGGGTGATGAGCGAAAAAGCCACGGAAAATCAGCAGGCTGGAAAGTCCGCCGCCATCGACTACCATTGGCATCTGGCGCAAAGCGAGACCGAGGTGGATTTCACCGAACTGGAATTCGCCCTGATGCGCTGCTTCGAGGGATTCGGCCGCTGGCAATCGGAATGTCTGGGTTCGGTCTGCGATCTGGCGGCGCAGGGGCCGGAAAACGCGCTTCTGCACATCATCCGGATGAATGAGCGGCCGAAATCGATCAAGGATCTGGCGCGGCTGACCAACCGCGACGATGTGCCCAACATCCAGTATTCCCTGCGCAAGCTGATCGGCGCCGGGCTGGTGCAGCGCGAAGGGTCCGGCCGGTCCGGCGTCACCTACCGGGTGACCGAGGAAGGGCGGCGCGTGACCGATGATTTCGGCGCCCTGCGCCGGCGCCTGCTGATCGAGGCGATCGAGGCCTTGCCGGGCTTTGCCGACCGGCTGGGCGAGGCCACGCGCACGCTGAACCTGCTGTCGGGCATTTACGAAGAGGTGGCGCGCACGGCGGCCACCCACCGGCGAAGCTGATCGCCTACCCCTCCAGCACCTCGGTATCGAACCCGGCGGGCAGCGCCACCTCCAGCAGTTCGATATCGTCGCTGGGCTGGGCGTAGCGCACCGCCATGCCCGGTGGGATGGTGAAGGCGTCGCCCGGGCCCAGATCGACCGGCGCTTCGCCCTCGGCCTCCAGCCGCATCGCGCCCGCCATGACAAAGGTGAACAGGATGTCGCCCTGGTGCCGCACCCTTGGCACCGGCCCCTCGCCGCGCCGCACCACATGCACCCCGGCCACGCCCTGCGTGTTCTCGCCGATGGTGGTGTCGCGGCTGATGAAACCGGGAATGTGGAAGGGCTGCCAGACGGCATCTTCGGCCCGGTGATGAACAAAGCGTTGGCCCTGAAAGCGCCGATCCGGATTGGCCGGGCCGTTGGGCAGGGTCATGGCGTGGTCGATGGTGGTAATATGCTCGGCCGGCACGCCGATCTCGATCACCTCGATATTGTCCGAGGCGTAAAGCACCCGGTGCCGGATCTCGGGCGGCTGGATCACGCAGTTGCCGGCATGTAGGCGAAAGGGTTCGCCCTGATCCTCGTAGACCAGATCCACCCAGCCCCGGTAACAGAAGATCAACTGAAAACCGACCGTATGGTAATGCACCATATCCGGCACCGGCCCGCCATCGGGGATGCGGATATGGCTGGCGATCATCGACCCGCCCAGGCGCGAGGGCACAAGGTCGCGGTAATGCATCCCCGCCCGGCCGATCACCCAGGGTGCGCTGTCAGACAGCCGCCGCACGGCGAATTCATGCACGGTTTCCGGCATCGCCAGGGGCGGGTGCAGTGCCTCTACCTCGATCCGCGTGCCGTTCGGCGCCATCAGTGCATGCCCGTCCTGAACCAGCGCCCCTGGGTTTTCGACCAGCAGGCGCAGCGTGCCCGGCGGTTCCGCCGCGCCCTGTTCCACCCGCAGCCGCACGCCATGGCCCGAAAACACCGCCACGCGCGGGTCATCGGCGGGAAAGATCATCTCCATCCGCATGCCCAGGGTCCCGGTGAAAAAGGGGATGTCGTCCGCCAGCGCGCGCGTGGGCAGGCGTATCTCTGCCCTGATCTCGCCCGCCGCGTGGATTGCCTGATCGCTCATCATCCCCTCCGCCTTCGCACCGCTAAGCTGACAGTCTGCCGGATATGCGCGGCGGATGACAGGGGGCAAACCCCGCCTGCGGGGCTGCGACAAATCTGCGCGCCCGCTGCGCCCTGCGCGAAAAACGGTGTTCCAAGTGCGAAAATCCGGCACCGCATGGGCGTACTCCGTCCGATTACCGTTGCGAATTCGGGCGCAAGATGGGAAACATCGCCCGCCGCGCGGGGTGGGGGCAGGGCTGCCCGATACCCTGCCGCCCTGAAATGACGCATCGAGGAGCCGGAACCAGCACATGGCAGAGCCTTCGGACCCGAACGCACCCTGGGTAAACCCGGCGGGCATGATCACCGTGGCGATCACCGCCGCGCTTTTCATCTTTTTCGCCCGCTACCTGCCGGTGGTGCCGGTGGAGGGGGCGGTGCCCTTCGTCTGGGACTGGATACCCAGCCTGGATATCCGCATGTCCTTCTGGCTGGACGGGCTGAGCCTGATGTTCGCGCTGCTGATCACCGGGATCGGCGCGCTGGTGATGCTGTATGCCGCGCGCTACCTGGCCGGGCATCCGCAATACAACCGCTTCGCGCTTTACCTGTTCAGCTTCATGCTGTCGATGCTGGGGCTGGTGCTGGCCGACAACCTGATCACGCTTTTCGTGTTCTGGGAGTTGACGACCTTCACCTCCTACCTGCTGATCGGCTTTTCGCATACCGACCCGAAATCGCGCCGCAACGCGCTGCAGGCGCTCTTGCTGACCGCCGCGGGCGGGTTGGCGCTGCTGGCGGGCTTCATCCTGATCGGCATCACCCAGGGCACGTTCGAGCTGTCGCAGCTCAACGCCGCCGGCACCATGGCCGAGCACCCGGCCTATCTGGGCATCCTGATCCTGGTGCTGATCGGTGCCTTCACCAAATCCGCGCAGGTGCCGCTGCATTTCTGGCTGCCCAACGCCATGGCCGCGCCGACGCCGGTGTCGGCCTATCTGCATTCGGCCACCATGGTGAAGGCCGGGGTCTATCTGCTGGCGCGGATGCATCCCAGCCTCTCGGGCAGCGACGTCTGGGTCTGGGTGCTGACGCTGTTCGGCGCCACCACCGCCGTCTTTGCATCCTTCATGGCGGTGCGGCAAACGGATCTGAAACAGACGCTGGCCTATACCACGCTGATGGCGCTGGGCACGCTGGTGCTGTTTCTGGCGGGCTCTACCGGCTATGCGATCACCGCGGCGATGACCTTTCTGCTGGTGCATTCGCTGTACAAGGCCGGGCTGTTTCTGGTCATCGGCATCGTGGACCATGAGACCGGCACGCGTGACGCCAATGTGCTGGGCGGGCTGGCGCGGGCCATGCCGATCACGGCTGCCGCCGCGGCGCTGTCCGGTCTGGCCATGGCCGGCATTCCGCCCTTCCTGGGTTTCATCGCCAAGGAGGTCGCCTATGCCGGTGCGCTGGAGATGGCGCTGACGGTCTTTGTGGTGGTCATGGCCTTTGCCGCCTTTGCGCTGATGTTCGCGGTCGCGCTGATCGTGGCGTGGAAGCCGTTCTTCGGCCCGCAGGGCGATCTGCCGCGAACCCCGCATGAGGGGCCATGGGCCATGGTGCTGGGCCCGGCCACGCTGGCCGTGCTGGGGCTGCTTTTCGGCCTGATGCCCGGCGTGGCGGCCTATTACCTGATCGAACCCGCCGTGGCCGCCGTCATGGGGGCGCCCGATACCGGCGGCCGGCTGAAGCTGTGGGCCGGGTTCAACCTGCCGCTGCTGCTGAGCCTGCTGACCTTTGCCGCGGGCTACCTGCTCTATCGCTTCCATCTTGACCTGCGCGAACGCCTCGCGCGGATCGAGGCGCGCGCGCCGGACCTGGACGCGGGCTGGGACCGGCTGCTGGATGCCTTTGTCGCCTTCGCAAAGGGGCAGACGCGGGTCATCCAGACCGGGGTCCTGCGGCATTACATGTTCGCCACTTTCGCGGTGCTGGCCGTCGCCATGCTGGCAACGATGCTCTTGCGCCCGGTGGGCGGGGTCAGCCTGGCCTTTGACGGGATCGGCTTCATGGAATGGGGTATCGCGGCTCTGATCGCGGCGGGCACCGTGCTGGTGATTCTGACCTCGTCGCGCATCGCGGCGCTGGTGGGGCTGGGTGTGGTCGGCATCGGCGTGGCGTTGATCTTCATCGTCTATTCGGCGCCCGATGTGGCCATCACGCAGCTGCTGGTCGAATTGCTGGTGGTGGTGCTGCTGGCCGTGGCGCTGCTGAAGATGCCATATCTGGACGCGGGCAACCGCCAGACCCACCGCCCCTTTGACGCTGCGCTGGCCGTGCTGGTGGGGGGGCTGACGGCCTGGGTGCTCTTGCGTGTGACCGATGCCCCCTTCGACCGGCGCCTGACCGATTTCTTCGAGGGCGCCAGCTGGACCGAGGCTTTCGGCCGCAACATCGTTAACGTCATCCTGGTCGATTTCCGCACGCTGGACACTTTCGGCGAGATCGCCGTGGTGATCGTCGCCGCGCTGGGTGCCTTTGCCCTGCTCAAGGGTGGGTTGAAGCGCGGGCCGGAAGGGGAAACGGCGCCTCATGCGGAGAAGGAGCGCAAGGAATGAACTCCATCATCTTTACCGCCGGCGCCCGCATCCTGGTGGCGCTTCTGTTCGTCTTTTCGCTGTTCATGCTGCTGCGCGGCCATCACCTGCCCGGCGGCGGGTTCATCGGCGGGCTGTTGGGCGCGGTGGCCTTCATCGTCTATTCGCTGGCCTGCGGCCCGGCCGAGGCCAAGGCCGCGCTGCGCGCCAGCCCCGAGGGCATCGCCATGGTGGGCCTGGGCATAGCGCTGCTGGCCGGGCTGGTGTCCTTCGTCTTTGGCGATCCGCTTTTCACCGGGCAATGGTACTGGGTCGGCGGCGACAGTTACGAGACCTCGATCTTTTCCATAAACTCGGTGCTGGTCTTCGATATCGGTGTCTATCTGGTCGTGCTGGGGGGGATCCTGTCGCTGGCCTTCGCCTTCGAGGAGGAGACCTGAGATGGAAGCCTTGACCGCCCTGATCGTGGGCCTGCTGGTTGCGGGTTCGGTCTATCTGATGCTGGCGCGCAGTTTCATGCGCTTTCTCTTTGGCCTGATCCTGCTGTCGAACGCGGCCAATCTGGTGATCTTCGCCTCGGGCCGTATGACGCCGGGCGCACCGGCACTGGTGCCTTACGGCGCTGATGCGCCCGCGGGTGTGGTCGGCAACGCCCTGCCGCAGGCGCTGGTGCTGACCGCCATCGTCATCGGCTTCGGCCTTCTGGCCTTTACCCTGGCGCTGGCCTTCGAGGCCTATCGCCGCCTGCGCACCATGGATACCGACAAGATGCGGCTGGCCGAGCCGAAGGAGGATGGCAAATGATCAGTTGGCTTCTGGTCATGCCCATCGCGATTCCTTTCGCGACGGCAGTCATCGCATGGCTGGCGCGGATGGGGCCGGCGGGGCGGTGGATTTCGCTTTTCGGCTCGGTGCTGTCGCTGGTGGCGTCACTGGCGCTGCTGATGGCGGTGCTGGAAAACGGGGTGGTTGCCGCGCAGATGTCGAACTGGGACGCGCCCTTCGGCATCACGCTGGTGGCCGACTATCTGGGCGTCGTCATGGTGGTGATCACCGCCATCACCGGGCTGGCCACGGCCATCTACGCGCTGGGCGAAATCCCCGAACGGATGGAGAAACTGGGCTATCACGCGCTGTTCCAGACGCTGATCGCCGGGGTGACGGGGGCGTTCCTCACGGGCGACCTCTTCAACCTCTATGTCTGGTTCGAGGTGATGCTGATCTCGTCCTTCGGGCTGCTGGTGCTTGGCGGTTCGCGCGAACAACTGGACGCGGGCATCAAATATGTGGCGCTGAACCTGGTCTCGACGCTGGTTTTCCTGTCCGGCATCGGCCTGCTTTACGGGATGACCGGCACGCTGAACATGGCCGACCTGCGCGGCGCGGTGGCGGCGGTGGAAAACCAGGGGCTGGTCACCGTGGTGGCGATGATGTTCCTGGTGGGCTTTGGCGTGAAGGCGGCGGTGTTTCCGCTGTTCTTCTGGCTGCCCGCGTCCTACCACACGCCCAGTTTCGCGGTCTCGGCGGTGTTTGCGGGCCTGCTGACCAAGGTCGGCGTCTATGCGATGATGCGCATGTTCACGCTGGTTTTCACCGGCGATATCGGCTTCACGCATGAATTGCTGATCTGGGTGTCGCTGCTGACCATGTTCACCGGCGTTGTGGGCGCGGCGGCGCAGATGGATTTCAGAAAGATCCTGTCCTTCCACATCATCAGCCAGATCGGCTATATGACGCTGGGCTTGGCGCTCTATACCCCGCTGGCGCTGATGGGGGGCGTCTTCTACCTGGTGCACCACATCATCGTGAAGGCGAACCTGTTTCTGGTTTCCGGCATGGCGAACAAGCTGGCGGGTTCGACCGACCTGAACCGCATCGGCGGGCTGTACAAATCCTCGCCCTTCCTGGCGGTGCTGTTCGTGGTGCCGGCGTTTTCGCTGGCGGGCTTTCCGCCCCTGTCCGGCTTCTGGGCGAAATACCTGATCGTCAAGGCGTCGATCGAGCTTGAGATGTGGTTCGTGGCCTTCGTGTCGCTGCTGGTGGGCTTGCTCACCATCTATTCGATGACCAAGATATGGGGCATGGCCTTCTGGAAGCCTCACCCCGACGGGATCGAGCCCACGCCGGACCGCGTGCCGGCCTCGGTGCGACTGCCGATGATGATTCCCATCGTCGGGCTGGCGGTGATGACCGTGGTGATCGGCTTCTTCCCCGAACCCTTTGTGCAGTTCGCCCGCGTCTCGGCCGAGCAGTTGCTGGACCCCGGCGCCTATGTCACCGCCGTGTTGGGGGAGGGCGCAGCGGCACCCGCCGAACCCGCGGCCGCAACTGACGCCGAACCCGTGACAGAACCCGCTAGCGAAACCGGGGGCCAGCCATGAACAACGCGCTGGTCATCAACCTGATCCTCGCCTTCGCCTGGGCGGCGATGACGGGCAATTTCGGCATCGATTCACTGGCGCTGGGCGCGGTGCTGGGCTTTTTCGCGCTCTGGCTCTCGGCGCCGCTGACGGGCGTCGACCGGATGTATTTCATCCGCAGCTACCGGGTGGTGCGGCTGGCCGCGTTCTTCCTGTGGGAATTGCTGCTGTCCTCGGTCCGCGTGGCCTGGGACGTGATCCGCCCCTTCCCGCAGAACCGCCCGGCCATCGTCGAGATGCCGCTGAGCGTGCAATCGGATCTGGAGATCCTGCTGGTCACCAACCTGATCTCGCTGACCCCGGGCACGCTTAGCGTCGATGTCACCCCGGACCGCAAGACCCTGCTGGTCCACGCCATGTTCGCCGACGATCCGGACGCGCTGGTGGCGGAACTGAAGAACGGGATGGAACGGATGGTAGCAGAGGCTTTCGAGACATGACCGCAGCCGAATTCCTGGACCTTTCCGTCACTATCGCCATGGGCATGATCCTGCTGGGCCTGGCGGTGGCGTTTTTCCGTCTGGCCGTCGGCCCGTCGCTGGCTGACCGGGTGGTGGCGCTGGACATGATGACCATTACCATCATCGCCTTTTGCGGGGTCTATGTGGTGGCGGTCGATGACGCGTCCTTCCTGGATGTGGCCATCGTGCTGGCACTGGTGGGCTTTCTGGCGACGGTGGCGCTGGCGCGCTATGCCGAGCGCCGGTTCGAGCGTGAAAACGGGTCCGATGACGAGGCCGCGCGCAAGCGGGAGGGCGACGAGAATGGCTGATATCCTGGTCGGTATCCTGCTGCTGGGGGGCGGCGCCTTCGTGCTGATCGCGGCCATCGGCATCGTGCGCCTGCCGGATCTGCTGACGCGCATGCATGCCTCGACCAAGGCCGGCACGCTGGGCAGCCTGCTGATCCTGGCCGGGTTGGCGGTGCATGTGGCCTCCGTCCCGGTGACCAGCAAGGTCTTTGCCACGGCGCTGTTCTTGCTGCTCACGGCACCGATTGCGGCGCATATGATCGGCCGCGCGCATGCCAGAACCACGCGCAAAGCCGAACAAAGCGCGGCGTCAAAGGGCTGATCGCCGCACCAGCCACCCGCCAGTGACGGCAGGAATGACGGCAGGTGATTTTTCTTGTCGGGGGCGTGCTGAAGGGCGGCGCCTGCCTGGGTAGGCGCCGATGCGTGACGGTGCCACCGGCGCGAAGCCTGAAAAACGCCCACACATTTCAACGCATCGCTACGTCAAAAGCGCCTGCCGGGGGGTAGGCAGGCGCTGCCCGGCGTTGCCGCCGGGCGGGACATGCGCGGCGGGCGCGCGTCATGCAGAGGCCCTATCATGGGGCCGTGGAAGGGGGGTGTGCCGCCTTAGCCGCCCAGCAGCGCCTCCAGCGCCGCGCGGGCCTCCCTTGCTTCGGTCTCAAGCGCCGCCACGTTGCTGCGGGCGGCATCGATCTCGGCGTCCAGCGCATCGACGCGTTCGCGCCGCTCCGGCGTCGCCGCACTGCCCTCGCCCAGTTGCACGATCAGGTTGACCAGCCGGTCCTGATCCTCGCGCAGATCGTCGATGCGGGCGCGCGCCTGCGCGGCGCCGCGCTCGGCCCCGGTGATCTGCCGGCGCAGGGCGCCGATCTCTACCAGCCGCTGCTGCAACGCGGGATCATCGCTGCGCGCTTCCCAGGCCGCAAGCGCCGGCAGGTCCAGGTCCATCACCGCAATGCGCCGCAGGCGGGGCTGGCGTTCGCGCACGACATGGCTGACCTGCGCACCCGCCGGCAGGTCGATCTGCCAGCGCCAGCCGTCCAGCCGCTCCTCGCCACCCTCTGGCGCCACGACCGTCCAGCCGTCGCGCCGCGGATGCTCGATGCTCAGCACCCGGTCGGCCTGTGGCGCGCCCTCGATCCGATAGGCGGTGCGCCGTTCGATATCTTCGCGCACCTGAAGGATGCCGCCGACCAGCGTGATCTCGCGCAAAAGCTCGGTGCTGGTGGTCTCCTCGCGCACCGAAATGGCGCTGTCGCGGGCAAAGGGCACCACCGCGCGCGCGCCCGGCGCCAGTTCCGGGATCATCGCGTCGCCGGCATGACCGCGCCCGTCCTCGTAGAGCGTCAGCACACCCGCGGGCAGGCGCAACGGCAACGGGTTCTCCAGGTCCAGCGCGATATCGGGGTGCGGCATGCCGCTGCCGCCGCGATAAAGGGTCAACCGCGCATCCGGCAATGCGGTGTCCAGCAGCGGGATCATCAGCATTTCGCCCGCGGGCAGCGACACGGCATCGGCCAGGGTAAAGCGGCTGAAGGCGGCGCTGTCATCGGCCTCGACCGCCACGGCGGGCGGGGGCGGGGCGGCCATGGCGCTGCCCGGCGCGCGGACGGCGTCCCTCTCCATCAGTGCCGCAAAGGCGGGCTCCTCGGCTGCCGGCGCGATCTCCTCGCGCTCGGGCATGATGCGGGCATAAAGCGGCGCGCGCAGAGACCGCGCCGCACCGGTGGCCAGCGTCAGGCGGATATCCTGCCAGTCATGCCCGGTGGCGTTCTCGATGATCGCCCAGCCGGTCAGGCGCAGCCCTTCCGGCCCGTCCACCGCGCGCCAGGCGGTCTGCCATACCGGCGCCTCCTGCATCCAGGCCAGGCCGATGTCGCGCGCGCTGTCGTCGTCGCTGTGGATCAGCACCCGCAGGGGGCCATGCTCGCCCTGCCGCCTCGCCTGCAGCGCGCTTTGCAGCATGCGCCGGTCATCGGCGTCATCGAGGCTGATCTCGACCCCGTCATCCAGGCGGAACTGCCGCATCCGGCCATCCTCGGCCATCAGGTTCAGCAGCGTGCAGCGCTCTGCCCCGCATGTCCCGTCGCTGACGCCCATGTTCAGGCCGGACCAGCGCCCGCCCTCGCGCGTTACCGTGATCGGCGCGCCATCCAGCGCGGCCAGCAGGCGGCTGCGGTCCTCGGTGTCGCCGGGCGAGACGGGAAGGCGGCGAAAGAGATCCTCCAGCAGCCCCGGCCCGGGCAGGGTGACGCGTGCGGGCGCGGCCGCCGGGTCACGGATCATCAGGGTCTTCAGCAGGTCGTCGATCCGGTCCCGCGGCACGTCCAGCGCCAGCGGCCCGTCGCCCAGCGTGCCGCGGCTTTCGACCAGCGCCATGCCCGCGGTGGACAGGGTCACGGCGTCGATGCGCAGCGGCGTATCCGCCAGCACGCCAAGCGGGAAAAGCGCGATGACGGCGGCAAGCGCGTGGCGGTGAAAGGGGCGGCGCAGGCTCTGGGGCAGGGCAGCGGTGCGGGTCATCAAGGGCATCTGGTGGGCTCCATTCCCGGGGACGGGGTATTCATCTGTCGGCTGCCCCGGCCCCGTGTCAAGCGGTGCCCCCGCACGCATGCCGCCAGTGCCCGGCTGCGGCGGAACGTCGCCGATGGCGCGGCGCGTCATCCCTGTAGCTCGTCACGCCGGTGCGCGGCCAGTTGCCTGGGGCGTGTCCTTCAGTCCGCCCATCCGGCAGACGATCGCCCATTCCTGCGCCGTGACGGGCTGCACCGACAGGCGCATCGAGGTGACCAGAGACATCTCCGCCAGTTCCGGCGTGGCCTTGACCTCTTTCAGGGTCACCGGGCGCGGCATGGGGCAGACCGCGCGGATATCAACACAGTCCCAGCGCGGGTCATCGGTGGTGCTGTCGGGGTGCGACAGCGCGCAGACCTCGGCGATGCCGACCACCGCCAGCCCCTCGTTCGAATGATAAAAGAACACGCGGTCGCCCAGCGCCATCGCGCGCATGTTGTTGCGCGCCTGGTAGTTGCGCACGCCGTCCCATTCCTCGCCCGCCTCGCCCTTGGCGACAAGATCTTCCCAACTGAACTTGAAGGGCTCGGATTTCATCAACCAGTAGGCCATCAGCCGATCACCCGCTTCCAGGCCTCGATGCGCACCTCGACGAAAAGCCCGGCCTGTGCATAGGGATCGCCCGCGGCCCAGGCTGCCACCGCCGCGCGGTCGGCCATGTCCACGATCAGAAGCGAGCCGGTCATCGCGCCCGCGTCATCCAGAAACGGTCCGGCCTGCAGCACGCCGGGACTGGCTTGCAGCCAGTCCAGATGCGCGGCGCGGTTCTCCTGGCGCAGGGCCTGCTGGCCGGGTCGGTCGGTGCAGATCAGGGCGAAAAGGGGCATGGGCGTCTCGTTCTTTCGGGGTTGGCCCTGTCTTGCCGGGCCTTTCGTGCCGATGCAAGCCACCTCTGCTCTTGCTCTTTCCTCTGCCCCTGCCACCCCGGGCCCCATTGCCGCTGCCCCGCGCCCCGGCCTATGCTGCCGGCCATGACCGCTGCCGCCCCCCCGCCCGTGCTGTTGCTGACCCGGCCCCACCCGCAGGCCGAGGGCTTTGCCGATGCGGCGCGCGCGGCCTGCCCGCCGCACCAGACCGTCATCGCACCGCTGAGCGAAATCTCGCCCCTGCCGTTCGACCCTGCCGCGCTGACGGGGGCGGCGGGGCTGGTGCTGACCTCGGCCAATGCGGTGCCGATGCTGGCGGGACTGCCCGGCTTGGCCGGCTGGCCGGCTTATTGCGTCGGCCCCGGCACGGCGGGCGCGGCGCAGGCGGCGGGGCTGGCGGCGCGCGAAACGGGGGGCGATGCGCGCCGCCTGATCGACTGGATGCGCCGCCACCGCCCGCCCGGGCCGCTGGTGCATGTCCATGGCCGCCATCTGGCGCGCGATCTGGT
>SKHK01000052.1 GCA_007117005.1 Paracoccaceae bacterium | reverse complement strand
GGTGAGCAGGCGCTTGACAGCGCGGCGCCCTTTCGGCTTCTTGTGTTAATCAGATGATTAAATTCAGCACCGCCAGTACGCCCGAATGCTGGCCGGCAGGTGAGGCACAGGGTTTGGCACAAAGTTCTGCACAGGCTTCGGCGCAGGCTTCGGCGCAGGGTTCGGCACCAGCCGCAGCACCCCGCGCGATGCGCCGCGACAGCCAGGAGGCGATCCTGGATGCCGCCGAGGTGGTCTTTGCCGAAAGCGGGTTCCACGGCGCCACGACCCGGGCCATTGCCGAGGGCGCCGGCACCAATGTGGCGCTGATCCACTATTATTTCGGCACCAAGGACGCGCTGTTCGAGACCGTCTTTGCCCGCCGCGCCGGCGCCATCAATGCCGAACGCACAGCGCGTCTGGATGCGCTGCATGCGCGGGGCCGGCCCTCGCTGGAGCAGGTGCTCGACGCGCTGCTGCGCCCCACGGTCGCGCTGGGCCATGACCCCGACCGCGGCGGCGCGCATTACGCGCGCCTGGTCGCGCATGTCGCGCAAGGCAGCGATGCGCGCTCTCGCCGTCTGACCGCCGCCGCCTATGACGCCATTGCGCATCGTTTCATCGACGAGATCGCCGCCACCGTCCCCGGCCTGAGCCGCGCGCAGGCGGTGCATGCCTATCTAAACACCATTGCCATCGGCATCGCGCTGATGGCGCCGACCGGCCGGGCGCAGGGGCTTCTGGCGCCGCACCCTGCCCCGTCAGAACCGCTGGACACGGTTCTGGCGCGCGCCGTGCGTTTTGTCGCCGCCGGGATCCGCGCGCTGGACCGCCCCGGCTGAGCCAAGACCACCACCCACGCCGCACCGGGGAGGGTTCGGCGTGACGAAAACCGGGGCCGACAGCACAGACGGCCCCCAACACCAAGGGAGGAGACCCCATGAACCGACCCCTACGCCCGCTTCTGGCGCTGCCGCTTCTGGCCGCAGGCCTGGCCCTGCCCGCCCCGGCCAGGGCCATCGACGTGACCGTGGTCAACGGCCACCCGCCGATTTTCCTGTGGGTGCAGCATCTGACCAACAGCTTCATCCCCGCCGTCGATGCCGCGCTGGAAGGCACCGGCCACAGCATCGACTGGACCGAAGCCTATGGCGGCACCATCGCCGGCGTGGGCGGCGAGCTGGAGGCCGTGGAGGACGGCCTGGCCGAGATCGGTGCCGTGCCGACGCTGTTCATGCCCACGCAACTGCCCTTGCAGAACGTGACCTACAATACGCCCTTTGGCCCCAACGACCCTGAACTGGTCATGGCGACGCTTGATATGCTGCACAACAGCGTGCCGGGCATGATCGAGACCTGGCATGGCTTTGACGCCGAATACCTGGGCGGTGGCTTCGCGCTGGACAACTATCTCCTGATGACCAACTTTCCGGTCCGTTCCATCGACGATCTGGAGGGGCGGCGCATCGCAGCACCCGGCCCGGCGGTGAACTGGCTGCAGGGCACCGGTGCCGTGGGCGTGGCGGGCAACCTGACCACCTATTACAACGACCTGCAGACCGGGGTTTTCGACGGGGTGATCGTCTTTGCCACCGCCGCCGCGCCTGCCCGCCTGCACGAGGTCGCGCCCTATGTCACGGTGACGGATTTCGGCGCGCAATATGCCGGCACGCTGGTCGCCAACCGCACCTGGTTCCAGGCCCAGCCAGAGGCCGTGCAGGACGCCCTGCGCGCGGGCGCCGAGATCTATACTGCGGCCTATATCGCCGAGCAGACCGAGCGTGTCGCCGCTGCGATGGCGGTCATCGCGCCGGACCCCGAGCGCCTGCACGTCCTGGCCCCCGAGGAGCGCGCGCGCTGGGCCGCGGCGCTGCCCGATATCGCCGGCATGTGGGCCGAAAATGCCAATGGCATGGGCCTGCCGGGGACCGACGTGCTGGGCGCCTATATGGAAGCGATGGCCGAGGCCGGCGCCGATATGGGCCGTGACTGGGCCGAACGCTAAGCCGCCCCCGGGCAGGGGGCGCACCCCCTGCCCCAACCTTTTGCCGAGACCCCGCCATGGATGACCTGCAAACCGGGCTTTGGCCCGTCGATACTGCCGCCCGGGCGCTGGACCGGGTGACGGCATTTTTCTCAGCGCTGGGCACGGCGCTGATCCTGGGTGTCATGGGGCTGATCGCGGTCGATGTGGCGGGGCGGTCGATCTTCGGCCGGCCCATCGCAGGCGTGCCGGAAATGGTGGCGATGTCGATCCTGGCGATCGTTTTCCTGCAACTGGCCAACACGCTGTCGCGCGGCAAGCTGACCCGGTCGGACGCCTTTCTGTCGATGCTGCGCAACCGCCGCCCCCGGCTGGCCGATGCGCTGGACGCCGTGCTGCACGGGGCCGGCGCCTTTCTGATCTACACGCTGCTGACCGCCTTCTGGCCGCTGTTCCTGCGTTCTTACGGCCGCGGGCAGATGGTGGGCACGGTGGGGCAGTTTCTGGCGCCGATCTGGCCGGTGCATGGCATCGTCGTGCTGGGCTCGGCGCTGATGCTGGCGGTCTTCGTGATGCGGGCCATCGCCTTGACCACCCGCGCCGTCAGGGGGGCACCATGACCGCGCTTGGCCTGACCGGGATCGAGGTGGGCCTTTGGTCCCTTGTCGGCATCCTGGGGCTGATCTGGCTGGGCATGCATGTGTCCATCGCCCTGGCGCTGGTCAGCTTCATCGGCATCTGGATCCTGCGCGACAACCCGCAACTGGCCGCGCGCTCGCTGTCGTTGGCCGCGCGGGAAAGCATCTCGTCCTATCTTTTCGGCGTGGTGCCGCTGTTCGTGCTGATGGGGCTGGTGGTCAGCCGCGCCGATATCGGGCGCGACACATTCGACGTGGCCAACCGCGCCTTTCAGCGCCTGAAAGGCGGCATCGGCATGGCCACGGTGGGCGCCAACGCGGTCTTCGCGGCGATCACTGGAATTTCCATCGCCTCTGCCGCCGTCTTTGCCAAGGTCGCGGTGCCGGAAATGGTGCGCATCGGCTATACGCGGCGCTTCGCCTCGGGCGTGGTGGCGGGCTCGTCGATCCTGGGCATGATGATCCCGCCCTCGCTGCTGTTGATCCTTTACGGCATATTGGCCGAACAATCGGTCGGCCGCCTGTTCATCGCCGGGATCATCCCGGGGCTCTTGCTGGCCGTGGCCTTCTGCCTTGGCATTGCGCTGCTGGTGCGGCTTTTCCCCGGCTTTACCGGCACCGCCCTGCCCACCCCGCGCCCCGCGCTGCCAAGGGGCGGCCTCATGTGGGACAGCACCACCAAGCTGCTGCCGATCCTTCTGCTTATCGCGCTGGTCCTTGGCGGCATCTATGGCGGCGTCTTCACGCCCACCGAGGCCGGGGCCATCGGCGCGCTGGGTGCTATCCTGATCGCCGTCGCCAAGCGCCGCATGGGGCCGCGCACCCTGTGGCAGGTGACGCTGGAAACCGGCCATATCACTGCCGCCATCTGCTTCCTGATCATCGCCGCGACGATGTATTCGCGCTTCCTTTCTTTTTCCGGCCTGCCTGCACATCTGACCGGCTGGGCCACCGGGCAGGGGCTGGGGCTTTATGGCTTCATCCTGCTTTACTGCGCCATCCTGATCGTGCTGGGCACCATCCTGGATTCATCCTCGATCATGTTGATCACCCTGCCGCTGGTGCTGCCCATCGCCCAGGCGCTGCAGATAGACCTGATCTGGTTCGGCATCATCACCGTGCTGGCTGTCGAAATCGGCCTCTTGACCCCGCCGCTGGGCCTGTCGGTCTATGTGATCAAGGGCGCGCTGGATGACCGGAAGACCTCGCTGGGCGATGTGTTTGCGGGCGCGGCACCCTTTGCGCTGATCATGGTGCTGGTGCTGGGCCTGATCATCGCCTTCCCCCCTCTCGCCACCGGACTGCTGTAAGGAGAAACCCATGAAAATCATCGACCTGTCCGTGCCGCTGGAAGCCGGCATCGCCTCCGACCCGCCGGGGTTCGAGCCGAAGATCACCTATATGGACCACAGCCAGACCGCCGGGCAGATCACCCAGTTCTTTCCCGGCATGACGCCCGATGACCTGCCCGGCGGCGAGGGCTGGGCGATCGAGCTGTTGCAATGCATGACCCATAACGGCACGCATCTGGATGCGCCCTATCACCACCATTCCACCATGGACGGCGGCAAGCGGGCGATCACCATCGACGAGGTGCCGCTGGACTGGTGCTTTCAGCCCGGTGTAAAGCTGGATTTCCGCCATTTCCCCGATGGCTATGTCGTGCAGCCCGCGGATGTGGAGGCAGAACTGGCGCGCATCGGCCATACCCTGTCGCCGCTGGAGATCGTGGTCATCAACACCGCCGCCGGCGCCGCCTATGGCCAGCCGGATTACCTGGACCGGGGCTGCGGCATGGGGCGGGCGGCGACGCTTTACCTGCTGGAACGCGGCGTGCGCGTGACCGGCACCGATGGCTGGTCATGGGACGCGCCGTTCTCGCATACCCGCCAGCGCTATATCGACAACCCCGACCCGTCGATTGTCTGGGAGGGCCACCGCGCCAGCATGGATATCGGCTATTGCCACATGGAAAAGCTGACCAATCTGGACCAGTTGCCGCCCACGGGTTTCCGAATTTCCTGCTTTCCGTTCAAGATCAAGGCCGCCTCGGCCGGTTTCGTGCGCGCCGTGGCGATCATGGAAGGCTAACGCCCCGCCCCGATCAGCGGCGATGCCAGGTCCCACCGGCTGTACGCATCCCTGTGCAGCCGGGCATCGGCATCCACCCGCCACAGCGTGACCATGCCGCTGCATTGCGCCGGACCGGAACAGGCGCAGGCCCTGGTCTGGACCAGCGCCGCGCCCGCCTGCCGGGCGATCAGCAACGTATCGCCGTAAAGCACATGCAGCCGCCCCGCCTGATGGGCCGCCTGCAGGCAGGCCAGCCCGGTTTCCGCGCGGCAGCCGGTCGCCACCAGCACCGGGGTCGAACAGCCGCCAGAGCCGCAGGTCATCCCCGAATGAGCAAGCCGCAACACGGTCAGTTGCTGATCGCCCGCCATGAAGGACCGCAGCGGCACCCGCGCCCGCAGCATCCGCGCGCGCTCGACCGGGTCGCGCAACCAGCGCAGCGCTTCCGCCACGTCGCCGCGCTGTGCATCCTCCGCCGCCAAAGCGGCAAGGAACGCGTCCAGGTCGTGCGCCTCATGCGTCTCAGCCGGCAGCGCCTGCACAGCGGGGCCAAGGCGCAGACGGGGATGGCTTGCCTCGGTATCGCAGAATTGCAGGCCCGGCGGCGGCTGCAGGATCATGCCCTCGCCGCCCCGAACCGGCAAGGCGACTACCGCCATGATCCCGGCCACAAGCAGCAAGCCCGCCAATCGCAGACGCCTGATCACCATCACCCGCCACTCTCATGTCGCCAGAAGGGTCGCGCCACGCTAACACGCCGCTCTGAGCGCACGAAGCCGGATTTGACGCGCAACCGGTTCTGCATCGATCGGCCCCCTGCTCAGGCGAGCGTCGAAAAAGAACACTTGAAGAACCTATTGAGAACGTTTAAGCAGAAGGCGGACCTTCGCCATAGCGGGATGATCACATGCTGACGCGCAAGCAACTGGAATTGCTGGAACTGATCGATACCCGGATGCAGGTCGACGGGGTACCGCCATCTTTTGACGAGATGAAGGACGCCCTCAACCTGCGGTCGAAATCCGGTATCCACCGGCTGATCACGGCGCTGGAGGAACGCGGCTTCATCCGTCGCCTGCCTCACCGCGCCCGCGCGATCGAGGTGCTGCGCCTGCCCGATACCGCTGACCGCCGCGCCGCGCCGCCAGTGTCCGATCCGGCCTCGGCGGCTCCCTCCATGCCCCACCCCGCCGCCCTGGCGATGATGGAGGTGCCGGTCATGGGGCGCATCGCCGCCGGCACACCGATCGAGGCGATATCAAGCGTGTCGCACACGGTCGGCATTCCCGGCTCGATGCTTTCGGGCCGTGGCCAGCATTACGCGCTGGAGGTCAAGGGCGACTCGATGATCGATGTCGGCATCAATGACGGCGATATCGTCGTGATCCGCGAACAGACCACGGCCGACAACGGCGATATCGTCGTGGCGCTGGTAGAAGGGCATGAGGCGACGCTGAAACGCTACCGCCGCCATCAGGACATGATCGCGCTGGAAGCGGCGAACCCGGCCTACGAAACGCGGCTGCTGCCGGCCGATCAGGTGCAGGTCCAGGGGCGCCTGGTGGGTCTGATCCGCAGCTACTGACGGCCGCCGTCACGGGTAACGGGGTCGGCGAGCGGGATTGCCGCACGGTTGCCGACGGTCGTCACTCGACATGCCGAATCGCAGTTGGGCAAATACCACCCGGCCGCAGGGCGCACAGTCACACCCTCGGGACAAAGCCCCCTACCGCAGGTCCACCCCCGTGGCAGGCTCGGCGCTCACCACCTCGGCCACCAGCTCGGCCATCCAGGCCCAAAGCGCCTGATCGACCTGCGGCGGCGCGCGCAGTCCTGCCGGGTCCCGGCCATAGAGCACCGCAAAATGCGTCATCGCCACCAGTTCTGCGCCCAGCGCGCCAGGGTGAATGGTATCGCTGAACAAGGTCTCGATCCCCGGCAACCCCTCGGGCGCCCGCCCGGCCTCGATCGCGTCATGGACAGCGGCCAGCACCCGGTTGGCCGGGATCATCCGCATCGGCGCGGCGCCCTCTGCCCGGTTCTCGTTGACATGCGCCAGAATCGCCCGCCAGCCCTCGTATTCACGGTCCATCCGCTCCCGCCAGGGCAGCGCCGCATCCGGATCACTGTCGCCCTGCCCGGGGTCTGGCTCCAACCCCACCCAACTGGCATAAAGCAGCACCTCGGCCCCGGCTCCGCCCGCCCCTTCCGCCCAGGCATGGCGCGCCCAGCGCAACGCCCAGTCCTCGGACGCATGCCAGGGCCGGGTGTTGGACAGCGGCACCCGCTCGGTGATCACCAGCACGTCGAAATCCGCGATCCGCGCGCGTGCATCGACGGGCTCGGCCTGATGGTCCCAGCGCCAGTCCATCGGGCTGCCAGGTATCGTCGAGCGCTCGATCACCCCCACAGGCCCGCCCGCCAGCCGCACCAT
This sequence comes from Paracoccaceae bacterium, assembly GCA_007117005.1. GTDB lineage: Bacteria > Pseudomonadota > Alphaproteobacteria > Rhodobacterales > Rhodobacteraceae > Pararhodobacter. The sequence continues at coordinate 1,997 of SKHK01000052.1, read as the reverse complement.
GGCCTGCAGCGGGGCCTGCAACGGGTCGGTCAGACTGTGCCCGGACATCACCACCCGCCGGTCCAGCCGCAGGTCCGCCACCGCCGCCACCGCGCCATCTCCGGCCGCCGCCGGGCCAGGCACGCCCCAACCCCGCGCCACGGCCAGGACCAGGACCGCAACCAGAACCACCACCACCCCTGCAAAACGCCACCGCATGCCGACCCTCCTGCCAACGCCCCCGCGCTTCATATACCCGACGTCACGTCCCCGTCACGCCGAACCGCTCATGCACCCTTGTTCCCCCATGGCCGTCACGGCATCCTGCGCCCCCGGACCGCCACAGCAGGATGCCCGATCATGGACTTCGACACCACCATCGCCACCCGCCGCTCCGTGCGCGGCTACCTGCCCCGGGCGCTCGACCCCACGCTGATCCGGGATGTCTTCTCGCTGGCCAGCCTCGCCCCATCCAACTGCAACGTCCAGCCCTGGCATACCCATGTCGTCTCCGGCCCCCGCCTGCGGGCGCTGGGCGCTGCCATGACCGAACGGGCAAAAAGCGGCAAGCCGGCCGAACCGGACGAACCGATGGTCGGCGGCTACACGGATGTCTGGCGCGCGCGGCAAATCGGCTCGGCAAAGGCACTATACGGGGCCATGGGCATCGCGCGCGATGACAACCAGGGCCGGATCGACGCCTTCCTGCGCAATCTCGACGCCTTCGGCGCGCCCCATGCGGCCTTTCTCTACCTGCCCGAACCCTTCGGCCTGCGCGAGGCCGCCGATCTGGGCGGCTATGCCCAATCGCTGATGCTCGCCATGGCCAGCCGCGGCATCGGCAGCTGCGCCCAGGGCGCGCTCTCGCTCTACCCCGAGATCCTGCGCGCCCATCTGGGGCTGGAAAAGGGGCCGAAACTGATCATGGGCATTGCCTTCGGATACGAGGACCCCGCCCACCCCGCCAATGCTGCCCGAACCGACCGCGCGCCGCTCGAAGACCTCGTCACCTTCCACGCCTGACCCGCTCCATCGTCTGTCCGGAAATATCCCGGGGGGAGTCGGCGCAGCCGACGGGGGGCAGCGCCCCCCACAAAACCCAATGGGGCAGCGCCCTCCACGAAAGCCAACCGACCAGCCCCCCGTTCAGGCCGCGCGCAACCCCAGCATGGCCCGCGCCTGCGCCGGGCTGGCCACCGGCCGGCCGTGGCGCGCGCAGATCTCGGCCGCCCGCCGCACCAGCGCGGCATTAGACGGCGCAAGCGTCTCGCGGTCCAGCCGCACGTTATCCTCCATCCCGGTGCGCGTATGCCCGCCGCGCGCGATGCACCATTCATTGACCAGTGCCTGCGCGGCGCCGATCCCGGCCCCGCACCATTCGGCCCCCGGCGCCAGCCGGTTCAGCGTCTCGATGTAGAAATCGAAGATCCGCTCATCGGCGGGCATCGCATTCTTCACACCCATCACGAACTGGACGTAAAGCGGCCCCAACAACCGCCCGTCGCGCGCCATCGCGGCGGCCTGCACGATATGGCTCAGATCAAAGGCCTCGATCTCGGGCTTGATGTCATGGGCGCGCATCTCGCCGGCCAGCCAGTCCACCAGATCGGGCGGGTTCTCGTAGACCCGGGTGGGAAAGTTGTTGCTGCCTACACTCAGCGAGGCCATGTCGGGGCGCAGCGGCAGCATCCCGCCGCGCGCCTGCCCGGCGCCGGAGCGCCCGCCGGTGGAAAACTGGATGATCATGCCGGGGCAATGCGCCTCCAACCCCTCCTTCAGCCGGGCGAAACGCTCGGGGTCGGAGGTCGGCCGCCCGGCGTCGTCGCGCACATGGCAATGCACGATGCTGGCGCCGGCCTCGAATGCCTCCTGCGTGCTTTCCACCTGCTCGGCAATGCTGATCGGCACCGCCGGATTGTTGTCCTTCGTGGGCAGGGACCCGGTGATCGCCACGCAGATGATGCAGGGTTTCGTCATCAGCTTCTTCCTTCAGGCCGGCCCGCCGCCGGATCGGGCGC
>SKHK01000169.1 GCA_007117005.1 Paracoccaceae bacterium | reverse complement strand
CGGGCATGCAGGGGCGCTCAGAGCGCGGTGGCGGTCCTGCGCAGTTCGAATTTCTGGATCTTGCCGGTCGAGGTCTTGGGCAGTTCCTGGAATGCCACCCGTTTCGGCGTCTTGAACCCGGCCAGCCGCTCGCGGCAGAAGGCGATGAGGTCGGCCTCGGTAACCTTGGCGTCCTCCTTCAGTTCGACAAAGGCGCAGGGCACCTCGCCCCATTTCTCGTCCGGTTTGGCCACCACCGCGGCCAGCAGCACGGCCGGGTGCTGCATCAGGATGCCCTCCACCTCGACCGAGCTGACATTCTCGCCGCCGGATATGATGATGTCCTTGGCGCGGTCGGCGATCTTGATATAGCCGTCCTCGTGCCGGTAGGCGATGTCGCCGGAGTGGAAATAGCCGCCCTTGAAGGCTTCCCGCGTGGCCTCGGGGTTCCTGTAATAGCCCTTCATCACCCCGTTGCCGCGATGCATGATCTCGCCCAGACTCTCGCCGTCGCGCGGCACCGGGGTCATGGCGTCATCGGTGACCGTGACTTCCTCCATGAAGGGCATGGCGACGCCGGTGCGGGCCTTGACGGCGGCGCGTTCGTCCGGGGGCAGGCTGTCGAACCCGTCATGCCAGGTGCATTCGGTGGCCGGCCCGTAGGTTTCGGTCAGCCCGTAGACCTGGGTGACGTTGAAGCCCAGGGGCTCGATCGCGGCCAGCGTGGCGGCGGCGGGGGGCGCGCCGGCGGTGAATACCTCGACCGTGTGGTCGAAGGGCAGGCGTTCGCTGTCCCTGGCGTTGATGATGGTGTTCAGCACGATGGGCGCGCCGCCGAAATGGGTTGCCCCTTCGCGCGCGATGGCGTGGTAGACGCCCGGCGCGGTGACGTCACGCAGGCAGATCATCGTCCCGCCCAGGAGCGGCAGCATCCACGGATGGCACCAGGCGTTGCAATGGAACATCGGCACGATGGTCAGATAGCGCGGATAGAGCGTGAGCTGCCAGCTGATCACCTGACCCATCGCCGCCAGATAGGCACCGCGGTGGTGATAGACCACGCCCTTGGGCCGCCCGGTGGTGCCGGAGGTGTAGTTCAGCGCCAGGCTTTCCCATTCATCCTGCGGCATGATCCATTGATACGCAGGATCGCCGTTGGCCAGCAGCTCCTCGTACAGCCGGTGGCGGCGTGATGGGTCATGCCCGGCCTCGCTGTCGGGCACCTCGATGATCACCGGCGGGTCGGCGCGGCCGGCGATGGCGGCCTCGGCCAGCGGCAGGAAGGCGGTATCGACCAGCACCACCTTTGCCCCGCCATGGTCCAGGATGTAGCGCACGGTATCCACGTCCAGGCGGATGTTGATGGCGTTCAGGATGGCGCCGCAGGCCGGCACGCCGAAATGGGCCTCGGCATGGGCGGGCAGGTTGGGTAGTATGGTGGCGACCACATCGCCCGGCCGCACCCCCAGCCCGGCAAGCCCCGATGCCAACCGGCTGACGCGGGCGGCATATTCGGCATAGGTCCGGCGCGTGGCGCCATGCACCAGCGCCTCGCGCGCCGCGAAGATATCGGCCGCGCGCCGGAGGTTGGACAGCGGCGTCAGCGGCACATGGTTGGCCGCGCATTTTTCCAGCCCCGTTTCATCTGCCAGCCAGCCCATGCGCGCCTCCCCCAAGCGATTCCCTGTCCATCCTAGCGATGCGAAGCCCGATGCGGCAATGCCCCTCGCCAACAGCACCGCGGTGCGGATGCGCAGCCGTGACGGGCGTCGAATGCGGCAAAACGCGGGCAGGAAGCGGCCATTCCCCGCGGTTTCGCGGCAGATTGTGGCGGCCAAGGTCCGGCAAAGCGCCAGGGCGACGCAAATTTTCCTTTCCGCGGTCCAGTTTTGACCATGTCCAGGCGGTTTCATGGGGCATCGAAAATGGAAAGGGCGCCACAATGCTGAAGAACTGGTTTGGCAAGACCTTGGGGCAGTGCCCTGCAGCGTTGCGTTCCTTTTCCGACCGAAGTGACCTGTGGTCAGTCGCACGGCTGGCCGATATGCCGGACGCCGCCGACGCGCCGGGCGGCCTGCCGACCCAGGGTCTGACTGCCGGCACGCTGGTGGCGACAGATATGGGGTGGGTCCCGGTGCAGAACCTGCGCCCGGGCGACATGGTGGTAACCTTCGACAATGGGCTGGTGCCGCTGCGCGCGGTCCAGGTGGGCGAGTTGACCACCGGTGGACACTGCATGCCGCGGTCTTTCTGGCCGCTGTACGTGCCGAAGGGTGCGCTGGGCAACCGCCAGGACATGACCTTGCTGTCCGAACAATCGGTGCTGATTGAAACGGACGAGGGCGAGGCGCTGTTCGGTGATCCCTTCCTGATGGTCGCGGCATCGGCGCTGGACGGATATGCCGGGATCGAACGGGTGCAGCCTGCGCCGATCATGCGGATTCGCACGCTGCATTTCGATGCAGAGCAGGTTGTCTATGCAAACGGGATGACGCTGGTGCATTGCCCTGACCGCGCGCCGAGCCGCTGCGCGGCGCCGGAAGGGGCGACCCACAGCGGCCGGGCCCCGGCCTATCAATGCCTGCCGCAAGCACAGAGCGCGGCGCTGATCCAGGCGATGCGGGCCAGTGCCGGAGGCATGAGCGCACTGCCGGGCTGAGCGCAGCGCCGTAGCCCGGAGGACACAGCAGCCCGGGGGGCGTGGCTGCCCGGCGTGCGCAGCGCCAGCGTATCACCGGCGCGGTGTTGGCGATCCACCCCGATGCAAAAAGGGCCCCGCAACGCAATGCGGGGCCCTTTTCATGGTTCAGGGTGTGGATATGGGCGGTCAGGCAGCCTGCCCGGCACCCTTGCCGTAAAAGCTGCCACCACTCGCCGCCATGTCGCGCAGCATTTGCGGCGCCTTGTAGCGGGAGCCGAATCGGGCCTCCAGATCGTCGCACATGGCCACCACATTGGCCGCGCCCTTTATATCGACCCAGCCGAAGGGCCCGCCGGACCAGGGCGCGAAGCCCCAGCCCAGGATGGCGCCGACATCGCCTTCGCGAATGTCTTCCAGCACGCCCTCTTCCAGCGCGCGCACCGCTTCCAGCACCTGCGGCAGGATCAGGCGGTTCTTCACCTCTTCCAGCTCCGGCTGTTCGTTGCGGGGGCTGAAGCGGTCGCCCAGGCCCTTCCAGTAGCCCAGCCGCTTGCCCTTCTCGTCATAGTCGAAGAAGCCGGCATTCGCCTTGCGCCCCACGCGGCCCTGTTCGACCATCCAGAACACGACCTCGTCCACATCGTCATCGGGATAGGCATCGCCCATACCCGCCTTGGTGGCCTTGGCGATCTTGGCGCCCAGATCGAGCGACGTTTCGTCGACCAGTTGCAGGGGCCCCACCGGGAAGCCCAGCAGACGCGCGGCATTGTCCACCAGTGCCGGGGTCGTGCCCTCGCGCACCAGGCGCATGCCCTCGTTGATATAGGGGATGATGCAGCGGTTGGCGTAGAAGAAGCGGGCATCGTTGACGACGATCGGCGTCTTGCGGATCTGGCGGACGTAATCCAGCGCCTTGGCCACCGCGCGGTCGCCGGTCTGCGCGCCCTTGATGATTTCCACCAGCAGCATCTTGTCGACGGGGCTGAAGAAATGGATGCCGATGAACTGTGCCGGCCGCGTGCTGGCGCGGGCCAGTTCGCTGATCGGCAGGGTCGAGGTGTTGGAGGCATAGATCGCCGTCTCCGGGATCACGGCTTCGGCCTTTTTCGTGACCTCGGCCTTGACGCCCATATCCTCGAACACCGCCTCGATGATCAGGTCGCAGCCTTCCAGCGCGGCGTAATCGGTGGTTGGGGTGATGCGGCCCAGAACCTGCGCCTTCTTTTCCTCGGTCACGCGGCCGCGTTTCATGCCCTTGTCCAAAATGCCAGTGGAATAGGCCTTGCCCTTTTCCGCGGCTTCCTGGCTGGCGTCGATCAGCACCACCTCGATGCCGGCATTGGCCGACACATAGGCGATGCCTGCGCCCATCATGCCGGCACCCAGCACGCCCACCTTCTTCACCCGCTCATCGGGCACGTCAGGCCGGTTCGCGCCCTTCTCCAGCGCCTGCTTGTTGACAAAGAGCGAGCGCACCATGGCGCCGGAACGCGGGTCCAGCAGCAGGTTGGTGAAATAGCGCGCCTCGATCTTCAGTGCGGTGTCGAAGGGTACCAGCAGCCCCTCGTAGACGGCGGAGAGCAGGTTCTTGGCGGCCGGATAGACGCCCCAGGTATTGGCATGCACCATCACGCTGGCGCCCACGAAGGTGGGGAAGCCCGCGGGGTGATAGGGCGCGCCGCCCGGGACTTTGTAGCCCTTCTTGTCCCAGGGTTTGACCAGGTCCTCGTCCTTGGCGCCCAGCACCCACTCCTTGGCCCGCGCCAGCAGCTGATCCGGCGCCACCACCTCGTCGATGATGCCGGCGGCTTTCATCTTCTTCGGCTCGGCGGCCTTGCCCTCCAGCAGGTAGGGGGCGGCACCCATGGCGCCCAGCTTGTAGGCCAGGCGGATGGTGCCGCCGCCGCCGGGAAAGAGGCCGACCAGGATTTCCGGAAGGCCGATCTTTGCCTTGGGGTTGTCGGCGGCGATGATGTGATGGCAGGCCAGCGGCAGTTCCAGCCCGATGCCCATGGCGGTGCCGGGCAGGGCGGCGACGATGGGCTTGGCCCCTTTCAGGGTCTTCGGGTCCATCCCGGCACGCTCGATCCGGCGGAACAGGTGGTGGGTGTCCATGATCCCGTCAAAGATCGATTGCGCCGGGTTGTCGCCGCCGGCGCTGGCCATCTCTGCCAGCACGTTCAGGTCCATGCCCCCGGCGAAATCGGCCTTGCCAGAGGTGATGATCACGCCCTTGACGCCCTCGTCGGCCAGCGCGCTGTCGATATGCGCGCCCAGTTCCTTCAGCCCGTCGAAGGACATGACGTTCATCGACTTGCCCGGCACGTCCCAGGTGATGGTGGCGACGCCGTCGCCGTCGACGCTGTAATGAAAATCAGCCATTGTACTGCCTCCTCAAACCCGCTCGATGATCGTGGCCGCGCCCATGCCCGAGCCGATGCACAGCGTCGCCAGCCCGGTGCCCTTGCCCGTGCGCTCCAGCTCGTCCAGCAGGGTGCCCAGGATGATCGCCCCGGTCGCGCCCAGCGGGTGGCCCATGGCGATGGAGCCGCCGTTGACATTGACCTTGCCGTGATCGACGCCGAAGGCCTGCTCGAAACGCATGACGACAGCGGCGAAGGCCTCGTTGACCTCGAAAAGATCGATGTCGCCGATCGACATGCCGCTGTCGCGCAGGATCTTCTCGGTCACCGGCACGGGGCCGGTCAGCATGATGGTGGGGTCCGAGCCGATCTTGGCGGTGGCGCGGATGCGGGCGCGGGGCGTCAGGCCGTATTTCTCTCCGAATTCCTTGTTGCCGATCAGGATGGCGGCGGCGCCATCGACGATGCCGCTGGAATTGCCGGCATGGTGGATATGCTCGATCTTTTCCAGCTGCGGGTATTTCATCAGGGCGATCTTGTCGAAGCCCGGCATGACCTGCCCCATGTCCTTGAAGCTGGGCTTCAGTGCGCCGAGGGACTGCATGTCGGTCTGCGGGCGCATGAATTCGTCATGGTCCAGGATGGTCAACCCGTTGATATCCTTCACCGGCACCACGGTCTTGTCAAAGCGGCGCTCGTCCCAGGCCCGCTTGGCGCGTTTCTGGCTTTCCACGGCCATGGCATCGGCCTCGTCGCGGGTGAAGCCATAAATGCTGGCGATGATATCGGCGGAAATACCCTGCGGGACGAAATAATTGGTCATGGCGACCTGCGGGTCCACGGCGATGGCGCCGCCGTCCATGCCCATGGGCGTGCGGCTCATGCATTCCACGCCGCCGGCGACATAGGCCATGCCGGCCCCGCCGCGCACCTGGTTGGCGGCCATGTTCACGGCCTCCAGCCCCGAGGCGCAGAAACGGTTGACGCTGACGCCCGGCACGGATTCGGCGAAATCGGACGCCAGGACGGCGGTGCGCGCCAGGCAGGCGCCCTGTTCGGCGACCTGGGTGACATTGCCCCAGATCACGTCCTCGATGGCGGTGGTGTCCAGATCGTTGCGCGCCTTCAGCGCGTTCAGCACGGTGGCCGACAGGCGCGGGGCGGTGACCTCGTGCAGGCTGCCGTCCTTGCGGCCCTTGCCCCGCACGGTGCGGGCGGCGTCGTAGATATAGGCGTCGGTCATCAGGTCCTCCTCAGGCCTTGGCCCGGTCGGCGGCGCGGCCGGGCATCAGATCATACGGGTGTTGCCAGCCGGGCTGCGCGCTCAGCCGCGTCAGCCAGGCGTCGATATGGGGCCAGTCGGCCCGGTCGAAACCGAAGGGCTCGGGGTAGTAAAGGTAACCCGCGCAGGCGCAATCGGCGATGGACGGGGCCGCGCCCACGATCCAGTCGCGGCCCTTCAGATGGGTGTCCAGCGTGGCATAGGCAGGTTTCAGGCGGCCCTGCATGAAGCGGATCACCTCTGCCGGACGCTTGTCCTCGGGCAGGAAGTTCATCAGGAAACGTGTCATGCCGGCCTGGCTGGACAGCTTGTGATTGTCCCACAGCAGCCAGCGCAGGACCTCCGGGTCGTCGGTGCCGGCCATCTTGCCGGTCTTGCGCGCGACATGATCCTGGATGACGCCGGACTGCCCCAGCACCAGATCGCCCTCCACCAGCACCGGCACCTCGCCCATCGGGTTCAGCGCGCGGAATTCGGAGGTGCGGTTTTCGCCGCCGAAGAAATCGACGAAGCGCGGCTGCCAGTCGTAGCCACACAGCGCCATGGTCAGCGCGGCCTTGTAGGCATTGCCGGATTCGCCGAAGCAGTAAAGCGTTGCGGTCATTATGTGCTCCAGATCCGTTGCGTGGTCGCTGTTTGCAGCGTCGGAGCGGGGGTTTCACACCCCCGCACCCCCGTGGAGTATTTCAAGCAAAATGAAGGGTCGTGGTAACGCTTCATTAACTTTGCTGGTTCAGGTTTTACAGCGCGGTACAGGCTGGAGAGCCGATGACCGTGCGAAGTGAAGCCATCCCGTCCCGCTGAAAAGCGCATCGCATCAGCGGGGCGGGGTGTGCGCCAAGCATGTTCTGGCCTTTCATTTTGCCGAATATACTCTGCGGGGGGTCCGGGGGGCGCAAAGCCCCCCGGCCTGGCCCAACCGTCGGGCCATGATCTTCGATCATGGATCCGGCGGGCGGGAGTGCTCACAGCGACCGCCCGATCAGTTCCTTCATGATCTCGTTGGTGCCGCCATAGATGCGTTGCACCCGCGCATCGGTCCACATTTCGGCCACGGCGTATTCCGACATGAAGCCATAGCCGCCATGCAGCTGCACGCATTCGTCGATCACCTGGCATTGCAGATCGGTCAGCCAGTATTTGCACATCGCCGCCATCTCGACCGTCAGCGCGCCCTTCAGATGCGCCTCGATGCAGCTGTCCAGAAAAGCCCGCGCCACTGCCGCATTCGTCTTGCACTCGGCCAGTTTGAACCGAGTATTCTGGAAATTGATGATCGGCTGCCCGAAAGCCTCGCGCTCCTTGCAATAGGCGATCGTGCGCTCCACGGCGCCTTCGATCGCGCCCACCGCGCCGCAGCCGATGATCAGGCGTTCCTGCGGCAGTTGCTGCATCATCTGATAGAAGCCCTGGCCTTCCTTGCCGCCCAGGATGTTCTCGGGCGGGACCGGCACCTCATCGAAGAACAGCTCCGACGTGTCCGCCGCCTTCAGCCCCACCTTGTCCAGGTTGCGCCCGCGCCGGAAGCCTTCGGCGCCATCGGTCTCCACGACGACCAGCGACACGCCCTTCGCCTTTGCCGTCGGATCGGTCTTGGCCGCCACGATGATCAGATCGGCGTGCTGGCCGTTCGAGATGAAAGTCTTGGACCCGGTCAGCCGATAGACATTGCCGTCCCGCACCGCCCGCGTCTTCAGGTTCTGCACGTCCGACCCGCCAGAGGGCTCGGTCATCGCCAGTGCGCCCACCATCTCGCCCGAGGCCATCTTCGGCAGCCAGCGTTTCTTCTGGTCCTCGGTCCCGTAGGCCAGGATATAATGCGCGACGATCCCGGAATGGATGGGATTGCCCCAACTGGCCAGGTTCTGGCGCGGGTGTTCCATCAGGATCACCGCCTCATGGCCGAAATCGCCGCCGGCGCCGCCGTATTCCTCGGGGATCGAGGCGCAGAGCAACCCCATCGCGCCGGCCTGGTTCCAGGTCTCGCGGTCCATCTCGCCCTGGTCGCGCCAGCGCGCGGCATGGGGCGCCCATTCGTTGACGAAGAATTCGCGCGCCATGCTTTCCAGCATGCGGTGCTCGTCGGTCATCCAGCTGGATTCCAGCATCGGAAATGTCATCGGCAAGGTCCCTCCCAAGACCGGATCGAATCGTTCAGCAAATGCGTCCGCTCAGCGTTTTCGTGCCTCCAGTTCGGCGTTGAACAGCCGCAGGCGGTGCGTGAGGTTATCATGATGGGTGACGCTGTCGAAATTCTCGAACAGGAACGACAGCGCCTCTCCTTCATCCAGACCGGCCTCGCCCGCGAAGCGCTTGAGCCGACGATACGCATCCTCGCTCATCGCAACGGGAAAGCGGCGGGTCAGGCGCAGGCGCTTCGGCATCAGGTCTCCCCGGGCTGGATCAGAACGCTTCGGCCTCCAGTGCCATCACCGTTTCGGCGCCGGACCGGATGCGGGCCAGGTGCAGCGCGGTCGATGGCAACTGGCGTGCCATATAGTAACGCCCCGTGGCCAGCTTCGTCTTGTAGAACGTGGCGTCAGGCTTGCCGGCGTCCAGCGCCACCTGCGCGGCCGCCGCCATGCGCGCCCACATCAGCCCCAGGCAGACATGGCCGAAGAGATGCATGAAATCGGTCGACCCGGCCAGCGCGTCATTGGGCTGTTTCATGCCGCGTTCCATGAAATACATCATCGCCGTCTGCAGGTCCTTGGACGCCGCCTTCAGCGGTTCAAGGAAATCGGCCTTCAGCGCCTCGTTGCCCTCATGTTCCTTGATGAAACCCTTGACCATTTCGAAGAAGGCCATCGCCGGCTTGCCGCCATCGGCGGCCAGCTTGCGGCCCACCAGATCCAGCGCCTGGATGCCGTTCGCGCCCTCGTAGATCATGGCGATGCGGGCGT
>SKHK01000210.1 GCA_007117005.1 Paracoccaceae bacterium | reverse complement strand
TGAACACGCTGGCCGACAGTGCGGCGGCGCGCGGAGCGGATGGGCGGTTCGACCTGCTGGTGCGGCTGATCGACCTGGCACTGGCCCGGCTGGCGCGCACCGGCGCCACCGGCCACCCCCCGGCGCCAGAGGCCGCCCAGGGCGAGGGCGCGGCCTTCATCCGTCTGGCGCCCGATCCGCAGGCAGCACGCCACTGGGCAGGGCTTGCCGCGACGCTGGGGGCGCGGGCGCGGGCGGGACGGGCGGTCAACCTTGACCCTGCCGCGCTGCTCGTCGATATGGTCCTGCAGATGGATGACATGGCCAGAAAGCTGGCCCGCTGAGATCAACCCCTTTCCCATCGCGCAACGAGGCCCCGATGACCGAGCCGACAGGCGCCCCCACCAAGCCGGACACGGCACCCCTGCCCGAGATCGTGGACAGCCACACGCATCTGGATTTCCCCGATTTCGCGGGCGAGCTGGACGCGGTGATCGACCGTGCCCGCGCCGCCGGTGTGACCCGCATGGTGACGATCTGCACGAAGCTGCGCAAAGAGCCCCAGGTGCGCGCCATCGCCGAACACCATGAGGGCGTCTTCTACGCCGCCGGCACCCACCCGATGAGCGCGGCAGATGAGCCTCTGGCCAGCGTGGACGAGTTGCTGGCCATCGCCCGCCACCCGAAATGCGTGGCCATCGGCGAAACCGGGCTGGATTATCACTACACCGCCGACAGCGCCGCCGTGCAGCAGGAAAGCCTGCGCATACATATCGAGGCCGCGCGCCGGACCGGGTTGCCGCTGATCATCCACGCCCGCGCCGCGGATGAGGACATGGCTCGCATCCTGACCGAGGAACATCGCGCCGGGGCCTATGGCTGCGTGATGCATTGCTATTCCTCGGGCCCCGCGCTGGCCGAGGCGGCGCTGGATCTGGGCTTCTACCTCTCGGCCTCGGGCATTGCGGCCTTTCCGAAATCGGACGCCCTGCGCGCCATCTTCGCCGCCGCGCCGGTTGACCGCGTGCTGGTGGAAACCGACGCCCCCTATCTGGCCCCCCCCCCCCATCGCGGCCGGCGCAACGAGCCCGCCTATACCGCCCATACCGCACGGGCCATCGCGCCGCTGTGGGGGCTGGATTATGCCGAATTCGCGCGTGTGACCTCGGCCAATTTCGACCGGCTGTTCACCCGGGCGGCGGGCTGGCGGAAGGCGGCATGATGGACGGCGCGAAAGGAACCGGCGCCCGGCTGCGCGCCACCATCCTGGGCTGCGGTTCTTCCGGCGGGGTGCCGCGGCTGGGCGGGCAATGGGGCGAATGCGACCCGGAAAACCCGAAGAACCGCCGCCGCCGCTGCTCGCTTCTGGTGGAACGCATCGGCGCGGGCGGCACCACCCGCGTGCTGATCGACACCGCGCCCGACATGCGCGAACAATTGCTTGATGCCGGCGTCGGCGTGCTGGACGCGGTGGTCTACACCCATTCCCACGCCGACCATGTGCATGGCATCGACGATCTGCGCATGATCGTCTTCAACACCCGCCGCCGGCTGCAGGTCTGGGCCGATGGCGCCACGCAGGACGCGCTGCTGTCGCGTTTCGGCTATGCCTTCGTGCAGCCCGCGGGCTCGCCCTATCCGCCGATCCTGGACCTGAACACCATCGCCGGCGCGTTTCAGGTCGATGGGCCGGGCGGGCCGATCCCCTTTGCGCCCTTCCGGGTCAACCATGGCTCGATGGATGCGCTGGGCTTTCGCATCGGTGATCTGGCCTATCTGCCGGATGTCGTGGAAATCCCCGATACCTGCTGGCCGCTGCTGGACGGGCTGGACTGCTGGATCGTCGATGCGCTGCGCCGCACGCCGCATCCGACCCATGCGCATCTGGACCTGACGCTGGAATGGATCGCCCGCGCGCGGCCACGGCGCGCGGTGCTGACCAACATGCATGTCGATCTGGATTACGCCACCGTGGCGGCCGAGACGCCGGATCACATCACCCCCGCCCATGACGGGCTGGTGGTGGAGCTGGCCCTGTGACCCCGCGCCGGATGGCCCGGACCATCCGAAAGGGGTAGACGGCAATGCAGGCGCTGGTCGAGGTCATCCTGCCCGTCTTTCTGGTTGTCGCCGCGGGCTACGGCGTGACGCGGGTGGGCTGGATGACCGCCGATTCGGTCGATGCGCTGATGAAATTCGCGCAGAATTTCGCCATTCCCTGCCTGCTGTTCATGGCCATCGCCCGGCTGGATCTGGGTGCGGAATTCGACTGGCGGCTTTTGTTGTCCTTTTACGGCGGCGCGGCGGTGGGCTTCATCGCCGGGCTGTTCGGCGCGCGGTTCCTGTTCGGCCGGGACTGGGAAGACGCGGTGGCGGTGGGGTTTGTCTGCCTCTTCTCCAACTCGCTGCTGCTGGGCCTGCCGATCACCGAGCGCGCCTATGGCGAGAGCGCGCTGGCCGCGAATTTCGCCATCATCGCCGTGCATTCGCCGATCTGCTACATCATCGGCATCACCACGATGGAAGGCATCCGCGCGCGCGGCCGGGGCGTGCTGGCGACGCTGGGCAGGGTGGTCAGGGGCATGGCCACCAATGCGCTGGTCATCGGCATCACACTGGGCTTTGTGGTCAACCTGACAGGCCTGCCCCTGCATGGCACGCTGGTTCAGGCGCTGGACCTGATCGCCCGCGCGGGCCTGCCCACGGCGCTGTTCGGTCTGGGCGGGGTGCTGTGCCGGTATCGGCCAGAGGGCGATCTGCGGCTGATCGCCTATGCGGTGGCCGTATCGCTGATCCTGCACCCGGCGGTGACATGGAGCGTGGGCACGGGGCTGGCGATCACCGACGCACAGTTCCGCTCTGCCGTCATCACGGCGGCGGTGGCGCCCGGGGTGAACGCCTATGTCTTTGCCAACATGTACGGGCGGGCAAAACGGGTGGCGGCGTCATCGGTGCTGGCGGGCACGGTGGCCTGTGCGCTGACCGCGTGGCTATGGATGATGACGCTGCCGTAGAAGGGCCAAGGCATGACGCGCGCCCGCCACGCAAGCCGGCCGGAACCGAGTTCCGGTTTCGGACCTTTCGAGATGCAAAATCAAGGGGCTAGCGCGGCGTCGCGGCAGGTACTGCCCTGCCCCCGGCTGTCGCGCGGTGGTAGGCAGGAGGCTGAAAAGTAGCGCCCCGCTACCCTTCCTGCTCTGCGACCACCGCCAGGCAGTCTCCCGTCTGGATCAGCCCCGGAAAATGCCGCGCCGCCAGCACGCCCGCGCGCTGCGCCGGCACCTCCAGCGGCATCAGCCCGGTGCGGTCAGGCGGCCAGATGCGGGCCAGCGGCGCCCCCTCTGCCACCCGCTCGCCCAGGTCGACCAGCGGTTCCACCAGCCCCTCGCAGGTGGCGAAGTGGTAGCAATCGTCGCCCGGCATATCCAGCCAGACCGAGGGCGCATGCTCTGGCTCGCCCGCCATGATCCCGGCATGGATCAGCAGATTGCGCACGCCGCGCCGCGCAATCCGGACCGAGCGCGCCGTGGCCGTGCCGCCCCCGCCCAGTTCGGTGGTGACGAAAACCTTGCCCTGCGCCTCGACCAGCGTGTCATACATGCCGACATTGTCGATCTCGCGCAGCATCAGGCTGTAGGGGGCGTTGAACGCCTCTACCGCTGCCACGCAGGCCGCCTGCTGGCTGGCCTGTTCCAGGTAATGCGCGCAGGCGAAGGGCAGAAAATCCAGCGTCTTGCCGCCTGAGTGATAGTCCAGCACGATATCGGCCATCGGCACCAGCACCTGCGCAAAGTAATCGGCGATCTTCTGCGTGGCGCTGCCATCCGGGGCGCCGGGAAAGGCGCGGTTCAGGTTCACCATGTCGATGGGCGACACCCGCGTGGCAGCGCGAAAGGCGGGGTAATTCATGTAGGGTACGATGATGACGCGGCCGGTTATCTGCTCCGGGCGCAGTTCATGCGCCAGCGCCTGCAGGGCGACCGGCCCCTCGTATTCGTCACCATGGTTGGCCCCGGTCAGCAAGGCCGTCGGCCCCGCGCCGTTGCGGATCACGGTGATCGGGATCATCACCGCCCCCCAGGCGCTTTCGTTGCGCGAATGGGGCAGGCGCAGAAAACCGTGATGGGTGCCATCGCGATCAAAGGGGATGGTGGCGGCGATGGGGTTGGCGGGCATTCAGGGCTCCGGTTTGGGGGGGCTCCGGTTGGGCGCGCAGGGCCGGGTATGATCGGCGCCAGCATGCGTGCGACTGCAGGACTGTCAACGCCTCAGGCCGCGAAACGACGAACAAGGCTGCGCGCATCCACTCGCACTGCGGGCCGAAAAACGCTAGAGGGTGAAAAACGGCAACCTGCACGGGAAAGGAATAACATGCTGACCAATGACCAGCTCGCCAAATGGGACCGTGAGAATTTCATGCATCCCTCGACCCATCTGGCGCAGTTCGCCCGGGGCGAGGCCCCGCAACGGATCGTCACCACCGCCGAAGGCTGCCATATCACCGACCGTGACGGCAACCGCCTGCTGGACGGCTTTGCCGGGCTCTATTGCGTCAATGTCGGCTACGGGCGGAAAGAGATCATCGAGGCCATCGCGGATCAGGCGCGCGAACTGGCCTATTTCCACGCCTATGCCGGTCACGGGACAGAGGCGTCGATCACCCTGTCGAAAATGGTGATGGACCGCGCGCCGGACCATATGGCGCGGGTCTATTTCGGCTTGGGCGGGTCGGATGCGAACGACACCAATGTGAAGCTGATCTGGTATTACAACAACATCCTTGGCCGGCCGGAAAAGAAGAAGATCATCTCGCGCTGGCGGGCCTATCACGGATCCGGCCTGATTTCCGGCTCGCTGACCGGACTGCCGCTGTTTCACGCCAAATTCGACCTGCCGCTGGGCGGGATCGTGCATACCGAGGCGCCATATTTCTACCGCCGCCCGGATGCGTCCATGTCAGAGGCCGATTTCACCGCCCATCTGATCGCCGACCTGGAAGCCACCATCGCGCGCGAAGGTGCCGACACCATCGCCGCCTTCATCGCCGAACCGATGCTGGGCACCGGCGGCATCGTGCCCCCGCCCGCGGGCTACTGGGAGGGCGTGCAGGCGGTTCTGAAAAAGCACGATATCCTGCTGATCGCTGACGAGGTCGTCACCGGCTTCGGGCGTCTGGGGTCGATGTTCGGCTCGGGTCATTACGGGCTGAAGCCGGACATCATGACCATCGCCAAGGGCCTGACCTCGGCCTATGCGCCGCTTTCGGGCTCGATCATCGGGCAGGACGTGTGGAAGGTGCTGGAACGCGGCACGGATGAAAACGGGCTTTTCGGCCATGGCTGGACCTATTCCGCCCATCCCATCGGCGCGGCAGCCGGTGTCGCCAACCTGAAGCTGATCGATGATCTGGGGCTGGTGGAAAACGCCGGCACCGTCGGTGCTTACCTGAACCAGGTGATGGCCGAAGCCGTGGGCAACCACCCCAATGTCGGCGAAGTGCGCGGCGAAGGGATGCTTTGCGCTGTCGAACTGGTCGGCGACCGGGAAACCCGCGCGGGTTTCGACGCGGCACCGGGGGCGACCACGGCGCAGGTGGTGGCGGCGATGGGGCGGCGCGGCGTGATTGCGCGGGTCATGCCGGGGGGCGACATCATCGGCTTTGCCCCGCCGCTGTGCCTGTCACGGGCCGAGGCCGACATCCTGGCCGGCGTAACGGCCGAGGCCCTGGCCGAAGTGCTGGGCTGATGCACCGGCGCGCGGGCCCCGTGCCCGCGCGCGCCTTGCTTCAGGTGCGGATGACGTAATCCTTGCGCGTTGTCTCAACCACTTCCCAGGTGCCACGAAAGCCGGGGCGGATGACGATGCTGTCGCCCGCGCGCAGGTGGTACTCGGTGCCGCCCTCGCCGGTCAGAATCGAATGGCCCGCCAGAATATGGCAATATTCCCATTCGTCATATTCCACCCGCCACTTGCCCGGGGTCGATTGCCAGATGCCGGCATAAAGCCCGCCTGCATCCTCGATATGCCAACTGGTGAAGACCGGCGCGCCGCCGATCAGCCGGTCAGCGGGTGGGGCCGAGACCTCGGGTTCTGCCAGCGCAGGGTCAAGGCGGGTGAAAGCGGACATGGCGGCACTCCTTTGCTGTGGCGTTCCGCCCCATCCTGCCCGGCCCGGGGCTGCAGCACCACCGCCCAAGGGCTCAGCGCCTCAGGTTTACGCGCTCGCTTCACCGCCGCCGCTGAAAGCGCTGCCACAGCCAGATCAGCGCCATGGACCCGCCCAGCGCCAGCGCAAAGGTCACGGCCCAGCCGCCCACGGTCATAAGCATCCGCAGCCCCAACCCGCCCAGCAGCGCGCCCAGAACGCCGATGCCCATCGCGCTGGGCAGATCCAGATCGACGCGCATCAGCCGCGTCGCCACATAGCCCGCCGCGGCCCCGATCACCGCCAGAAGCAGCAGGCCGGGCATCAGCGCGCCCCGCCGGTTTCGGCGGCGATCTCTGCCCGGCTCTTGCGCGCCCGTTCGGTGGCGGATTTCAACTGCCCGCAGGCGGCCATGATATCCTCGCCGCGCGGGGTGCGGATGGGGCTGGCATAGCCGGCCTTGAAGATGATGTCGGCAAAAGCCTCGATCCGCGCCCAGTCCGACCGCTCGTAGGGCGCGCCGGGCCATTCGTTGAACGGGATCAGGTTGATCTTGGCGGGGATGCCCCGGATCAGCCGCACCAGACGCCGTGCGTCCTCGTCGCTGTCGTTGATGCCCTTGAGCATGACATATTCAAAGGTGATCCGCTCGCTGTTCGACAGGCGGGGATAGTCCCGCAGGGCGCCCAGCAGCGTGTCGATGTTCCAGCGCTTGTTGATCGGCACCAGCCGGTCACGCACGGCGTCGGTTGTGGCGTGGAAACTGACCGCCAGCAGGCAGCCGATCTCCTCGGCCGTGCGCGCGATCTCGGGCACCACGCCGCTGGTCGACAGCGTGATCCGCCGGCGCGACAGGCTCAACCCCTCGCCATCCATCACCACGCGCATCGCGTCGCGCACATTGTCGAAATTGTAAAGCGGCTCGCCCATGCCCATCAGCACGACGTTGGAAATCAGCCGCGTCTCGTTCTTCGGCGCACCGGGAACCGGCCATTCGCCCAGATCGTCGCGCGCCACCATCACCTGACCCACGATCTCGCCCGCGGTCAGGTTGCGCACCAGCTTCTGCGTGCCGGTATGGCAGAAGGAACAGGTCAGCGTACAGCCCACCTGGCTGGAAATGCACAGGGTGCCGCGGCTTTCCTCGGGGATGTAAACCGCCTCCACCTCATGCCCGCCGGCAATGCGCAACAGGTATTTGCGGGTGCCATCGGCGGATAGCTGGCGCGACACCACCTCGGGCAGCCGGATGTCGAAATGCCGGGCCAGCAGGGCGCGGTAGTCCTTCGACAGATTGCTCATCGCCGCAAAGTCGCGCACGCCCCAATGATACAGCCACTGCCAGACCTGCGCCTCGCGCATCTTCGCCTGGCCTTCCGGCGTGCCGGCCTCGATCAGCGCTGCACGCAACTGCGGCCGTGTCAGGCCGATCAGATTGACGCGCCCGCCATCCTCTGCCCTGCGCGGCAAGGTCAGCATATCCTGCACCAGCGGTGCGGCGGGACGTTGATCAGCAGTCATGGACGCGGCTCCGGAATTCTGCGCGCCATATAAGGCCTGGGGCGCGGCCTGAACACCCCTGCCCGGCCCGCGCCCCTTCATCTTGCCGAAAATACTCCGGGGGGTGAGGGCCACAGGCCCGAGGGGGCAGCGCCCCCCCCCCGCGCCGGTATTCAGTTGCAACGCCGCTGGGCTTCCTCGGTCGCGGCGGTAAAGCCGAACAGGTTGAACGTGTCGCGCGTCGTGGTGCCGCGCCCGGACACCCCGGTCACCACAGCCTCGCGGCCCCGGCGCATCGCGGCCTGCAGGCGTGCGTCATCCTCCGGGTTGGCCGCCCAGGCCCAGTTGCCATCGGTGAAAAGCTGGAACTCATCGTCCCCGATCTCGACCTGCACGGTCGAGCCATCGCGGAACGGATAGCCCCCGGTAAAGGAAATCTCGGCCGTGCTGCCCTGCCCGTCGCGATAGGTGGCGAAAAGCAGGATATCCCCGCGCCGCACCGTCACCGGCTGGCCGCCGCGCGTGTTCACCGTCTCTGCCGGCGCCGATACCGCCCAGCATTCCTGCGGATCGCCATCCACAAAGACGCTCCAGGCGGTTTCCACCGCGACCCTGTTGTCGGATTCCTGCGCCGAAACCATACCCGCGCCGCCCAGGGCCAGAGCCATGATCGCTGCGCCCGTTCTGAACATGCTCGCCATCTTTCCCAAACCCTCCGGCGCCGCCGCGTCCCACGACGGTCGCTGATTGCCCGATCCCTTGCCTGAACAAGGTATTGGACGTTGACTTACATCGCTGATTGCGCTGGCGCAACCGACACACCTGCATTACCCCGTGTCTAAGAGTATTGGCGAGACCGGTGAAAGCCCCTTGGGCGGAATATTGCGCAACTGTGAAGAGGCCGGCATGACAACGGAAAGCGCGGGAACGATCAACACGGTGGCAAGCGGCGCCGTTCCGATGATCGCGCTGGAACGCGCGGACCGGGTGGAAAGCCTGCATGCCGGCCATGCGGTGATCTGCGATGCCAGCGGCGCCATTCATGGCGCCTGGGGTGATCCGGGCGTGGTGATCTACCCGCGGTCAAGCTGCAAGATGCTGCAGGCCCTGCCGCTGGTCGAATCCGGTGCCGCGCGGGGGCTGAGCGATGCACAACTGGCACTGGCCTGCGCCTCGCATCAGGGCGCGGCGGCCCATGTCGGCGCGGTAGAGGCCTGGCTGCGCGATCTGGGCATGGCGGAAAGCGCCCTGCGCTGCGGCGCGCATGTCCCGGCCGACCGCACCGAACGCAACCGCCTGATCCGCGCCGATCAGGCGCCCTGCCAGCTGCACAACAACTGTTCGGGCAAGCATGCGGGCTTTCTGATGCTGGGCCAGCACCTGCGCGCGGGGCCGGAGTATCACGAAATCGACCACCCCGTGCAGCAGTCCGTTCGCGCCGCCTTCGAGGAGCTGACCGAAGAGCGCAGCCCCGGCTGGGGTATCGACGGCTGCTCGGCGCCGAATTTCGCCTGCAGCCTGCACGGGCTGGCGCGCGCGATGGCCCGCTTTGCCACGGCGCGCGCCGATGGCGATGCGCGCGCCCGCGCCATGGCCCGCCTGCGCGACGCGATGATGGCCGAGCCCGCGATGGTCGCGGGCGAGG
>SKHK01000223.1 GCA_007117005.1 Paracoccaceae bacterium | reverse complement strand
GGGCAGGGCGCGCGCCAGCGGCCAGCCCAGCGCCACGATCCCCGCCAGCAGCAAGAGGATCCAGCCGCCGCGCAGCGCCACCGCGCTGTCGCCTTGCCGGTCAAAGGCCGCGTCCAGCCAGTCACGCGCCTCGGTCAATGCGGTGTCGGCGTAAAGCACGCCGACATGTTCCACCCCCGGCGCCGCCACCGCGCGGCGTGCCGTGCCCGCGGCCATGTCACCCACCGTCTGCCCCTCGCCCGCGCCGGGCTCGGTCAGGGCCACCACGCGGCGGGCCTCGCTGCGCAGACGGCCCTCGAAGGCGCCGTTGACGATCAGCAGGTTGGGGGGCTGATCCGCGCTTACCGCCTGCGAAAAGGCCGAGATCGCCACTACGGCCTGCGCTGCCGGACCCTCTTGCCCCGCGCGGATCACCAGATCCGAGGCCATGGAATGCCCCAGCCAGGCCAGCCGCCCGTCGGCGCGCGGATGCGCCAGCGCCGCCTGTGCCACCGCCTGCATCTCGGCCACCATGCGCATGGTCGTGCCCTCGATCCGGGTCAGATCACCGCTGATCGGGGCCGGGTTGCGGCCATGGCCCATCAGGTCCAGGCTGACGACGGTATAGCCCGCCTGCGCCAGGGTCAGCGCGAAGGGCTCCATCAGTTGCCGAGAGCCGGCAAAGCCGTGCACCACCACGACCACCGGCGCCGGCGCGCCATCGGCCGTGACATAAAGGGTGGCAGGCGTGGGCGTGCCGGTATCCAGCGCCGTGATGTTCAGCTCGCGACGGTCGCCCTCCAGCTGCCAGACCGAAAGCGTGATGGCGACAAGGGCCAGCAGCGCCACCAGCGCGGCAGCCCCGCGGCGGGGCGCAGCGGGCGCGCTCACTCCGCGCCTCGGGCGCGCGCCTCCACCCGCCGGCGGGCGGCGGTGCTGAGATGGTCATCGACGCCCAAGAGCGGCGGCAGCCGCCGTAACAGCGCGTCCTCATGCGGGTCCCGGTGGTGATCGACCAGCACGACATGCCAAAGCGCCTCGATCAGCGCGACGCGCTCGTCATCGTCCAGCGCGTATTTCACCACGCGGGTGAAGCGCACGATATCCGAGGCGTCCGCCTGGGCGGTTTCGGCCTTTCGGGTCAGGGCCTGCGCCCCGGGCTCTGTCAGGTCGAACATGTCCTGCAACAGGTGCACCACGGCGGCGTGGTCGGCGACCGTGTAATCGGCGTCGGCGCGCGCGGCCTCTACCAGCAGGGCGGCAACGGCCAGTTGCGGGTCAGGCGTGCCAGCGTCCGGGCTATTGCCCTGGTCCGACCAGAGCGATTTGAGAACAGAGATCATGCATATCTATATGACACACAGGTCGTTGACGGCAATGCGCAAGAGCGTGTGCGAGGCCTGCGCCAAAGGTTGGGGGAAGGGTGGGCGCAGGGGGCGTGCGCGGCGCCGGCGCCTTTGTGCACAGGGCCGGCAACCGTACCGCGTGGGCGCAGACCCGCCTGAGCGGCCTTTACCCCTGCTTTGCTCGAAGGCGGCGTGCCTGCGCGCTGGTCAGACGGTCGAGCACCGATGCCTGCCCCACGGCGCGGGCGGCGGCGGGGCGGCGTTCCAGCCAGTCCGCGCTGACCCGCGCCAGGCGCTGGTTGAGCAGGCTGCGTTGCGCATCCGCCCAGCGCCCGAAGCGCAGATGCGCAGCCATCATCGCGGGGTTCGTGATCGCCTGGGGTGGGGCGTCGGCGCATGCCTGTGCGGGGTCACCAGGCGCATCGGTACCGGCATGACCCTGGCCCACCACGGGTTGTGGCATTGGCGGCGCCGGCAACGTGTCCTGTGACGCATCCGGGGGCGCATCCGGGGGCGCGGTGTCGTTGAGCGGTGCGCGCTCTGCCTCGTCCAGTTCCCGGATCGCGGACAGCAGCCTGGCGCGGGCGCGCGCGATATCGGCAAGCCGCGCCAGTTCGATCTCCCGCTTCAACACGGCAAGGCGGCTCAGTTGACCAAGCGCTGTCATCTTTCGGCCGCTCATGCCGCCCCGCTCCGCCCGGGGTCAGCACCCCGGGCACCGCCCGCCCCCTGCACGATCTGCCGTGACACGGCTTTCCTCTCTCTCGTCAACTCGACGGCCCCGAAACCGCAAAGGCTCGGTTCGGCAACACTCTCGACCTTTTTCGTGAAGAGAGTCCTAAGAACCGTCTTGTCATGTTGCCGGGACGCGGCGCCCCCCTCCCGCGGCGCAGCCTGGCCGATCTGGTAGCCGCGCAGCGTTTGCCCACAATCACTTGGTCACTTTAACTTTGTACGCTTGTCAATTGAACAACAGCCCTTTTCTTGATGCCTCCCCCGTGGTAGCGTGTGCGAAAGCCGGGACAAAAACGATGTAAAACCCGGCGCGGCAGAGCAGTTGAAAATCGCCGGACCCGCACGACCGGGCAGGGCGAAAACAGGCAAGAGGCAGGACGGGTGGCGACGCAGGAACGGCGTTTCACCGGCAAACCGGCATGGCGGGCGCATGGTGCCATCGGCGCGGCCCTGCTGCTGACGGCATTGCTGTTCATCGCGCTGGCGCCGCGCGCGCAGGCGGCACCCTATGCCGCGGTGGTGATGGATGGCCGCACGGGCGAGATCCTGCACGCCCGCAACCACGATACCCGCCTGCATCCGGCATCGCTGACCAAGATGATGACGATCTATGTCGCCTTCGAGGCGATCCAGAATGGCGAGGTGTCGCTGGATACCATGATCACCGTCTCGCGCCGCGCGGCGTCGGAGGTCCCCTCGCGCCTGGGTCTGCGCGCGGGTCAGCGCATCGCCCTGCGCTATCTGATCCGCGCCGCCGCGCTGCGCTCTGGCAATGACGCGGCGACGGCGATTGCAGAGGGCATCAGCGGTTCGGTCGAGGCCTTTGCCGCGCGCATGAACCGCACTGCCGCCGCCATCGGCATGAACAACACCCGCTTTCTGAACGCCCATGGCCTGACCCAGGCCGGCCATTATTCGACCGCGCGGGACATGACCCTGCTTGGCCGCCAGCTTTATTTCGATTTTCCGCAGTATTACAACCTCTTCTCCCGGCGCAGCGAGCATGCGGGCGTGGCGCGGGTGAACAACACCAATGTCCGCTTTCTGGACGGCTATCGCGGGGCGGATGGGATCAAGACGGGGTTCACCCGCGCGGCCGGCTACAATCTGACGGCGGCGGCCGAACGCAACGGCGTGCGCGTCTTCGTCACGGTGTTCGGCGGCCGGTCGGTGATCGATCGGCACCGGCGCGTGGTGGGGCTGATGGACATGGGGTTCGACCGCGCGCCAGCGCGGGTGGCCACGCGCCGGCCTTCACGGCCGGATTACGCGCGCGATGCCGGCGGCGGCAGCGGCCGGGCTGCGGGGCGCACCATTCGTCTGCAGACGGCGCCGCAACGCAGCCTCTTTCCCGCACCGCGCCCGGGGCGCGAGCCGGACGAGCCAACCGATGCCCTGTTGGCGACCCTGCAGCAGGAAATCGACGCGATGGTGGCCGAGGTCGGCGAGGTGGATGCCCCGCCAGAGCCAGATCCGGCCGCACTGGCCGCCGATGGCGCCGCGCAAGAGGACGGCGCGCCGGAAACCGGGCAGACGGCAGAGGTGCTGGCCATCTCGCCGGTGCCGGTGCCGCGCCCGGCAGAGGGTCTTGCCGCCGCCACGGAAACCGGCCCGGCTGACGACCCCGAAATCGCCACGCGGGCCGCGCAGGGGGTCTTCGGCACGGCGGCGGCGCTGGCCGAGGTCGCACTGCCCGAAACCGCATTACCCGAAGACGGCCCGCAAGCCGACCCGGAAACGCTGGCCGCCGCCGATACCCCTCAGGCCACGCCCGCACCGCGCCAGTTCACCCACAGCCGCCAGGATATCGGGCCGGTTCTGATAGAGGACGGGTTGGTGGTGATTCCGGGCCTGCCTGCCATCGCCGCCGGCCAAGAGGCAACCGGGCGGGCCGCCGATGCCGGCGCGCAGGACCCGGCAGAGACGCCGCCGGCACCCGCCATCGAGACCGCCGCCCTCGACCCGGAAAGGACCCCGCCCGAAGAGCCGACCCCGCCGGAGGCGCCGCATCGCGACGCGCCCCTTGCGGCCGATACGGCCATCATCCTGACCGCAAGCGATATCGATACCGCGCCCGGCTTTGCCATCGACGCGCGCCTGCCGGAAATCGTCCGGCGTGCCACGACCGGGCATGGCGGGGGCTGGGCGGTGCGCCTGGGCAGTTATGCCACCCGCTTTGACGCAGAGCGCGCGCTGCTGCGCGTGACCCTGGCCGAAAGCGGCGCGCTGGGCCGTGGTGGGCGGCGGGTCGGCCAACGTGGTGGGCGTTTTCTGGCCGATGTCGAAAACCTGACGCAGGAACAGGCCGAACTTGCCTGCATCCGCCTGACCGCGCGCGCGCAGCCCTGCGAGGTGATCGCGCCCTGACCATCGGCCCCGCGCTGCCGTATCGCCCCTCACCTTTTCGCCCCTCACCTTTTCGCCCCTCACCTTTTCGCCCGTTGTCAGGCTCTTCCGGGTTGCATAAGAAAGGGGCATGAGCATCACATATCCCACCCCCTCGGCGCCCCTGCGCATCGGCACCCGCGGTTCGCCCCTGGCGCTGGCCCAGGCCCATGAGACCCGCAGGCGGCTGATGGCCGCCCATGACCTGCCCGCCGACGCTTTCGAGATCGTGGTCATCAAGACCACCGGCGACCGCGTGCTGGACCGCCCGCTGAAGGAAATCGGCGGCAAGGGCCTTTTCACGCGCGAGATCGAGGACGCGCTCTTGCAGGGCGGGATCGACATTGCCGTGCATTCGATGAAGGACATGCCGGTCGCCCAGCCCGGCGGGCTGGTGATCGACTGCTATCTGCCGCGCGAGGATGTGCGCGATGCCTTCGTGTCCGGCCATGTCGACGGGTTCGACGCGCTGCAACCCGGGCAGGTGGTGGGCACCTCCAGCCTGCGGCGGCGCGCGCAGCTTTTGTGGCGGCGGCCGGATCTGAAGGTGGTGGAATTCCGCGGCAACGTGCAGACCCGGCTGAAAAAGCTGGCCGATGGGGTGGCCGATTGCACCTTTCTGGCCATGGCGGGGCTGAACCGTCTGGAAATGACCCATGTCGCCCGCGGCCCCATCGCGGCCGAGGCGATGCTGCCGGCGGTGGCGCAGGGCTGTATCGGGATCGAGCGGCGCGCGGATGACCGGCGCGCGGGCGCTATGCTGGCGGCGATCCATGACGCGCCCACCGGCATCCGCCTGGCCGCCGAGCGCGCCTATCTGACCCGGCTCGACGGGTCCTGCGAGACGCCGATCGCCGGGCTGGCGCTCTTGGAGGACGGGCAGGTCTGGCTGCGGGGCGAAGTGCTGCGCCCGGACGGGTCCGACTGTCTGGCAGAGGAAGGCCGCGCACCGCAGGCCGACGCGACCGAGCTGGGCCAGGAGATCGCCCAGCGCCTGCTGGACCGGGCGCCGAAAGGGTTTTTCGACTGGCGTGCGGCCTGATTGGTGATCATCCGGCAAATGTCGGAAAACTGACAGCCTAGGGGGTACTTTCGCGCCTGCGCCGGTCAGGCGGGTTGAATTTGTGACATTGCCGGCGCCTCACCGACCACCGCCATGACCCGTTCGGCGGTTCTGTCCAGCGCGGCGCTGTCCAGGCTCACGGCCTCCAGCACCGCTGTGGGCGGGGTCAGGCGGGCCTGCTGGCGGGCATAGCGCGGGTCGTAATGCGCGGCCATCAGCGCGGCGGCCAGTTCGGCATCCGCACCAGCGGCCGCCATGGCCTGCCAGTCGGCCAGCACGGTGCGGGCGTGAAAGGGCGCCAGCGCCGCCAGCCTTTCGGCCAGCACCGCGCGGTTTGCCGTCACCGCCGCATAATTCCGTGTGACAAGGCCTGCCCGCGCATTCAGCGGCGCGCGCAGTTCTATCCGCGGGGCCGCGCGCATCGCCTGCCACAGAGAAGGCGGCAGGCGCAACTGGCCGATCAGGCTCGATTCGGCCTCGACCAGCACCGGGCGGGACGGGTCCAGCCGGGCCATGGCCATGGCCAGCGCCCCCTCGAACCCCTTTTGCGCCGGCTGCACCGCCCCCGGCGCCAGCCCGAAGACCGAGCCGCGATGACCCGCCAGCGCCTCCAGGTCGATCACCTGCCCGCCCCGCGCAGCCACGCGGGCCAGCACCGCGGTCTTGCCCGTGCCCGTGTTGCCATCCAGCAGCCACAGCGGCGCGGGAAAGGGCTGCGCATAAAGCCGGTCAACCACCAGCCGCCGCCACTGCCGCCAGCCCCCCTCCAGCACCGCCGCCTGCCAGCCGATCTGCCCCAGGATCAGCGCAAAGGCCCCGGACCGCTGCCCGCCCCGCCAGCAATAGACCAGCGGCCGAAAGCCCGAGGGCCGGTCGGCCAGCGCCCCCTCCAGATGCGCCGCGACATTGCGCGCCAGCAGCGCCGCGCCCAGCCGCCGGGCCTGAAACCGGCTGGATTTGTACAGCGTGCCGACGCGGGCGCGTTCCGCGTCGCTCATCACCGGCAGGCTGATGGCGCCGGGCAGATGACTTTCGGCGTATTCGGCCGGGGACCGGGCGTCGATCACGGCATCAAAGCCCAGCCCGTCCAGATCGGCCAGCGCGCGCAGCGTCACGCGGCGGGTCATGAGCCCCCGCGCCCGGGCAGCCCGTCCAGCCACTCGGCCACCGCCGGGCCGAAGCGTTCGACAATCGCCGCCACGCCCTCGGCATTGGGGTGGATGCGGTCCTCCTGCAACAGCGCGTCCACCTGCCCGCCGCCCTGCGCCTGCGCCCGGGTCAGGGGGTCCAGCAGGTCGGGGTACAGGGTGAGGTCATGCGCCTCGGCCAGGTCGTTGAACATGGCGCGAAAGGCGTCGCGGTATTCGGGGCCGAAATTGCCCGGCGCGGGCAGGCCGACCAGCATGGCCGGCACGCCCGCCGCGTCCAGCCGGGTCAGGATGGCGTCCAGATTGGCGCGGCTCGCGGCCGGGTCGATGCCGCGCAACAGGTCATTGCCGCCCAGGATCACCAGCATGGCATCCGGGTCGTCGCCCAGCGTCCAGTCCAGCCGTGACAGCCCGCCCGCCGTGGTATCGCCGCTGACCCCGGCATTCAGCACCGTGACCGAAAGCCCCGCGTCGCGCAGATGGGCCTGCAGTTGCGCCACCAATCCGTCCTCCTGCGCCAGCCCGTAGCCTTGCGTCAGCGAATCGCCCAGTGCGGCGAGGCGCAACTCTGCCGCAGCAGGCAGGGAGGTGGGCAGGACCATGAGCGTGGCCAGCATGACGGCGCCGATGCTGCGCCGCAGCTTGTCTGCCCCGCGCGCCACCCCATATGCGAGGAATGCGCCCGAAAGCAGGACCCTTTCCATGACCGACCCCGTGATTTCTCTGACCGATGCCCGGCTGACGCTGATGGGCAACGCCGGGCCCGTGGATATCCTGCACGGTATCAGGCTGGATGTGGCGCGCGGCGAAACGCTGGGTCTGGTGGGGCCTTCGGGGTCCGGCAAATCGTCTCTCCTGATGCTGATGGGCGGGCTGGAGCGCGCCACGGGCGGGTCTGTCCGCGCGCTGGGCCATGACCTTACGGCGCTGGACGAGGATGCGCTGGCCCGCTTTCGCAGGGCCAATATGGGGGTGGTGTTCCAGTCTTTCCACCTGATTCCCACCATGACGGCGCTTGAAAACGTCGCCACGCCGCTGGAACTGGCCGGCCGGCGCGATGCGTTCGACCGCGCCGAGGAAGAGCTGCGCGCGGTGGGCCTGGGCGCGCGGCTGGACCATTACCCCGCCCAGCTTTCGGGCGGCGAGCAGCAGCGCGTGGCGCTGGCCCGCGCCGCGGCGCCGCGCCCGGCGATCCTGCTGGCCGATGAACCCACGGGCAACCTGGATGGCGAGACCGGGCGCGCAATCATGGACCTGCTGTTCGGGTTGCGCGACCGGCACGGCGCGACGCTGGTGATGGTGACCCATGCGCCGGAACTGGCCGCGCTGTGCGACCGGGTGGTGCGGCTGAAGGACGGGCGGATCGACGGGGCCGGCCGCCGGCTGGAGGCCGCGCAGTGACCTTTCCCTTGCCCCTGCGGCTGGCCCTGCGCGAATTGCGCGGCGGGCTGGCGGGGTTCCGCATCTTCCTTTTGTGCCTCGCGCTGGGGGTTGGCGCCATCGCCGCTGTTGGGTCCATCCGCGCGGCGATAGAGGGCGGTCTGGCGCGGGAAGGCGCGGTCATTCTGGGCGGTGACGCGGAATTGCGCCTGACCTATCGCTTTGCCGAACCCGCCGAACGCGCCTGGATCGACGCCCGCGCCGCCGCCGTGTCCGAGATCGTGGATTTCCGGTCCATGGCCGTGGTGGGCGAAGGGGAAAGCCGCGACACGGCGCTGACCCAGGTCAAGGCGATCGACGGTGCCTGGCCTTTGCTGGGCACGGCCGAATTCACCCCGGACATGAGCGTGGCGCAGGTGCTGGCCGGGCGCGACGGTCTGCCCGGCGCGGCGATGGACCCGCTGCTGGCCGACCGTCTGGGCATCGCGCCGGGTGACAGGTTCCGGCTGGGCCGGCAGGATTTCATCCTGGTGGCGCATCTGCTGCGCGAGCCCGATGCCGTGGGCGGCCAGTTCGGTTTCGGCCCGCGCACGCTGGTCGCCACCGAGGCGCTGCAAAACGCCGATCTGATCCAGCCCGGCACGCTGTTCGACGTGGCCTATCGCGTGCTGCTGGCCGAGGGCGACAACCTGGACACGCTGCGCGCCGATGCGCTGGAGGCCTTTGAGGGCGCGGGCCTGCGCTGGCGCGACAGCCGGCAGGGCGCGCCGGGTGTGGCGCGTTTTGTCGAACGGATCGGGGCGTTTCTGGTGCTGGTGGGGCTGGCCGGGCTGGCCGTGGGGGGTGTCGGTGTCTCTGCCGCCGTGCGGGCCTATCTGGAGGGCAAGACGCCCGTGATCGCCACGCTGAAAACCCTCGGCGCCGAGGGGCGGGTGATCTTTGCCACCTATTTCACCCAGATCGGCCTGCTGGCGGGCGCAGGCGTGGCCGCAGGGCTGGCCATCGGCGCGGCCGTGCCATTCGCGCTGGCCCCGCTGCTGGAGGCGCGCCTGCCGGTGCCTGTCTTCATCAGCGTCTATCCCGGCCCGCTGGCCGAGGCCGCGCTTTACGGGCTGCTCACTGCGCTGGTCTTCACGCTCTGGCCCCTGGCGCGGGTCGAACGGGTGCGCGCCGCGGCGCTTTTTCGCGGTCAGGGGACCGAGGCGCGGGCGATGCCGCGCGCGCGCCACCTCGTCGCCCTGGCCGCGGCGCTGGGCGCGCTGGTCGGCACGGCGGTC
>SKHK01000014.1 GCA_007117005.1 Paracoccaceae bacterium | reverse complement strand
GGGCATCGGCCGCCGCAGGAAGTGGAGGACGCATTCTACGAACAGACAAACGCCCTTGAAAATGCCGCCTAGGTTTTGAACAAAGAAGCCTCTCGGAAACCCGGGGCGGTTCAATCTGCCATGCAGTTCGTTGATCCGGGCCAGCAGTCCGTCCAGCCTGAAAGGCTTAGACACGAAGGCGATCCCGGGGTCGTCGGCCACCCCGGCGGCGACCTGACGATCAGCATATCCCGAAATCAGCAGCACTTTCATCTGGGGCACGTAGCGCCGGGCAATCTGTGCCAGTACGATGCCATCCATATCGCCAGGCATCACGATGTCCGAAATCATCATTTCGGGCGGGTTGCGAAGCGCCAGCGTGCGCAGGGCCTCGGTCGCATTCGCGGCCGCCGTGACGCGCAACCCGCGCTGTTCAAGGTTTTCTGTCAGATTCTGGCGGACCTGCGGGTCGTCCTCGACCAGAAGGACACGCATGTCAGGGGCCGGGCTTTGCGTATTGGCCGGTTCGATCTTCCGCAGCGCCGCGTGATGCTGGAGGTTGAGGATCGGTTTGCTGTCGTCGGCTGGAAAGATAAAGGACACGGTTGTTCCGTGACCAGGCGCCGAGTCGATCTGCATGTGACCACCGGACTGACGCGCGAAGCCATAGGCCCCACCCAAACCAAGCCCGGTTGCAAGCACCTCCTCGCCGGTGGAGAAGAACGGGCGGATCGCGCTGTCGATCTGTTCACGTGTCATGCCTCGGCCCGTATCCGTGACCGAGAGTTTCACATAGGTGCCGTCAGGCAGCCCGGGCACGGATGCGTCGGATTGTCCGTCAAGCCGCACGTTTTGAACCTTGACCCCGATGTGCCCGGCATCGCCGATCGCGTCGCGCGCATTGCGCAGCAGCTCGTGCAGGCTGGAAGAGAACCGCTTGCTATCCAGCTTTGTCTCCCAAAGCCCGATAGGCGCATCGATATCGAGGCTGATCTGCGGCGACAATTCGCTTCGAAATCGTTCGACCAGACCTGTCGCGACTTCGGCAAGGTTGCACGGTTCAGGGAAAAGCTGCTGCGTCCCGCCAAAGGCCTGCAGCCGAGAGGTCAATCTGGCGCCGCGCTCACTGGCCCGCAAACACCGTTCGGCAAGATCACGCAAAGTCGAGCCTTGCTCGGTCATATCGACGATGGCGTCACAGTTGCCCATGATGACCGAGAGAAGATTGTTGTAATCATGGGCAATCTTGCCACTCATCCGCGCGATGCTGCGGAAACCCTCAGCTTCGCGCAGATGTTTCTCCAACTGCCGCCTGTCGGTGATGTTGCGCTTCAGTGAGACCCAGTTGGTAAGCCGGCCGTCCGCATCGAACAACGGCACCATGTCGATTTCCAGCCAGAGTTCCTGCCCGTGGCGCGTGTGGCAATGGACTTCGCCGCGCACTTCCTTGCCCTGTGCCACGGCCGCGACAATCGGCCCGGCCCCCGGGACATGCGCACCACCATCCTGCAGGAAGATCGGACAGGTGCCGATGATCTCGTCCCGGCTGAAACCCGTCACGGTCTCGAAGGTCGTGTTGACGTAGATGACCCGCGGGCCGTCATCGCGCGTCAGCGGTGTCCCGTCCGTGACCATGACCAGATCATTGATCCTGTCCACCGCCACATTCAGGAGGTTCAACCAGCCCCGCGCCTTCTGCTCGCTCGTGATATCCAGGACGAACAGGGAAAAACCGGAATCAGACGGAAAGACCTTGATCTGCCGAACTTTTCCTGTGGTGGGCACGGATACATTCGCCCGGCGCGGTATCCTGTTGGTGGCTACCAGGCGAATGGTGTCGAGCACGAGTTTCAGGTGCCTGCTGGCGGGCATATCCGGCAGAGACAGGCCGATGGGGGATTGTGATCCGATTGCCAGGGCTTCGACAGCGGCATCATTGGCATGTGTAATCCGGAGGTCTTTATCAAGCTGAAGAAACCCGTCCGACAGCACATCCGAATCCAGAACGCTGGGCTGAGCCGATCCACCAGCCGGTGCCTGCGCCTTGCGGCCACGAGGGCCGGCATAACGGGAATATCTCTCTGGCTGGCTTATACAGGTCACGTTTGGCTGTGCCATCTTACTGATCCGTCAACACTGAAACTACTACCATGGGGGCAGGGTTGCGCATGCCCGCGGCTACGGGTGCGCAACGCAAAAAGGGCTTGGGCAAGGTTACCCTGTCAGGAGGCAAGCCCTTCGTCGGGGAAGGCCGCTACCCAACTGCGCAGGGTGTCCAGTGGCACCGGTGGAGAAACGTGATACCCTTGGATCACGTCACAGCCCAGATCGCGCGACATCGTCATGCCGGCCTCGTCCTCGATACCCTCGATCGTGATCGACATGCCAAGGGTCTTTCCCCACTGGACCAGGTTGCGCACCACCCCGGTGCCCCGCGACGAGCTTGCGATGTCACGAGCGAAATAGCGATCGATCTTCAGTTCGTCGAAGGGGATGCGAACCAGCCGTTCCAGTGACGACGATCCCGTGCCGAAGTCGTCGATCGAAAGCGCGAAACCGTTCAGACGCAGCCGGGTCAGGGCGTCTACGGCCTCGAGGCTGATTTTGTTCGGCCCGGCCTCGGTCACTTCCAGCATCAGGTGCGACGGCGTCAGCCCGTGCGTTGTGATGGCCTGTGTCAGAAGGTCCAGAAAGTCCGGCCGTTCGCAAAGCCGCATCGGCACGTTCACGGACACCGCAAAGTCGGGACGCGCGAGTTCTGCCAGAGAATGCAGGGCCTGCTCCAACATTGTTTCGAACAGTTCAAGATCGAGCCCCGCCTCGGCCACCACGGGCAGGAAATCCAGCGGCGGGATCAGCCCGAGTTCCGGGTGGTCCCAGCGGGCCAGCGCCTCGAACCCGCACAGACTGCCGTCGGTCAGTCTGATCTTCGGTTGGAAATACGGCACGATCTGGCCTTCCGCCAGCGCCGTGCGCAGCATTTCCGCACTCAGATTCAGCCTGACCGGCAGCGGGGCAAGGCGGCTGGGGTTGGTGGCCTGCGGCTGGATATCGACAAGGGCCTGCTTCAGGACGCTGCGGCGAACCGGCTTCGGCAGGATGCCAATGACTTCAAGACCATGGCTGCGCGCCGAAAGGCGTGCACTGTCCAGCACCCGCGTGTCATAGCCGCTGGTCAGCAGGATACGCAGGTCATGGTTCATCGAAATCTTGCGCATCACTTCAAGCCCATCTTCGCCAGGCATCATCAGGTCGATGATCGCCAGATCCGCGTGGTTTCGCTCAAGGTCGCGGAAGAAGCTGTCGGAGGTGAAGGTGCAGCGTGCATCATGGCCGAGCGAGCAGAGCATGGCGACAATGGTCTCGGCAACATCGGGCTCATCGTCCAACACGATGATCGACAGGTTGGCGCCGGCGCCCGCAGCACCCGGAGCGACCAGCATCAACTCGGGCGCCATGCTCACGTCATGCAGCTTTGTCTTGATGTTCATGGCAGTCAAACCTCTGTTTGCGATTGGAACAGGGTTAACGAGCCAAGTTGTCGAAACTTGGTGCGACTTGTGCAAAATTGTCAAAATACGAGAGGGTCCAGCGCCACTTCGCTTGCACACTCCGCCCGGTGAGCCTTTCTGTCGGCCCGCGGTGGCCGCCTACCTGTCCGGGTGCAGCAGACGTCTCGTGGCCTTCGGCCGGACAGGCGCAAAGCCGGCCCTGCACATCCTGATCTGCTCGCCGGGCTTCGCTTCCCTGCGGCCCTGCTTCACGGCTTCAGCGACCTCGAAGGGGCCCGGATCGCCCGAATGGCCCGAGCGCTTTGCGCAACACCGGGCAAGCACTCTATCGCTGAACGGCGGCGGCCAATGTGGTGATCGTTGCATTCGTACCGCTTGCGACAACCGTGTAATGCAGACGGTCGCTGCTCCAATAGGCCAGGCGATCATCTTGCACACGGACCGCGCGCAGCGTGTAATCCGGCTCTGCCGCGCCGCGCGGCGTGATCGAGACAGTGACCTGCTCGCCCTCGGGGTTGCGGTAGTAAAACACCGCTACCGGCGTCTCGTCGACCATGATCAGCCGGGCGGATTCAGCCTGATATCCAAGGCGCTCCAGCGCCGGGCTGTCGATGCGTTGCTGCATCTGGTCTGAAAGCCAGACCAGCGCCTCGTCCATGTCCTCGGCGCCGAATTCGGCGCGTTGGTGGGCGGCATGCGTATAGGCGTAATGCCCCGCCAGCGTCTGGCCGACAAAGCCGGGGTAGGCGGCGCCCGTCAGCGACGGCCCCCGGTCATACAGCGCATGCGCCCCCCAGCCGGCGGCAAACAGCACCACGCTGGCGGCAATCTGGCGCAGCCCCGGCCCCAGCAGCATGGCCCGCCAGCGGCGCCGTTGCAGCTTTTGCGCCAATTGTCGTTCCAACGCCTCGATGCGCAGATTGGCGGGCTGCGTGTCGGCGGCGCGCGCGGCATCATGGATCAGGTTGTCGAAATGGCGCCAGTGCGCGACGGCGTCGCGGGCCTCGGCATCGCGCGCCAGCCGCGCCTCCACCTCTGCCATCTTTTCGGGCGGCAAGGTGCCATCCACATAAGCCATCAGGTCGATGTCCAGCGTCGGGTCACTGTTGTTGGCCGTCGTCATGCGCCGCCCTCCTTGCGTTGCATCAGTTTCAGCTTGCCGCTCGCCACGCCCTGCACGATCCGGCGCAGCGCCTCGCGCCCGCGCGCCAGCCGCGACATGAAGGTGCCCAGCGGCACGTCGAGGCTGCGCGCCGCCTCGGCATAGCTCATCTCGCGCAGGGCGATCAGGATGATCGGCACTCGCTGCGCCTCGGGCAACTGGTCCAGCGCGCCGAGCACCTGCTTGAGTTCCAGCTGCGTATGCTGGCATTCGCGGGCAATCGGCTCTGGCAGATCGGCGGCGGCATCGGCGCGGGTCTTCGCGCGGCGCAGGTCGCTGATATGGGTGTTGTGCAGGATGCGGAACAGCCAGGGGCGCAGGTCGGTGCCGGGCTGAAAGGTATCGGCCTTGGCGATTGCCTTGACCAGCGTCTCCTGCACCAGATCGTCAGCCGCCACGGTGTCACGGGTCAGCACCAGCGCATAGCGGCGCAGACTGGCAACATGGGTGTGCAGCTCGGATTTCAGGCTCATGACAGCAAATCCCCGCGATGGTTTGCAGTACATACGCGGCAGGCGCGCGTTTCATCCAAAAATTATTGCAGGGCACTCTCTGTCACCGCGCCGGGATGAAAACCGGCGGCCACGCGTTCTTGGTGCAGCTACAGGAGTGAAAGATATGGCGAATGATCTGATCGTTCGGCCGCAGGTTCCCGCCACGCGGCCAAAGACCACCGTGCCGGGGCTGATCTTTGGCGACAGGCCAGGGGTGATCGTCAAGCGCAGCGTGCTCTATCTGATCGCGGCGCTGGTGCTGTATTTCGGGGTCATCGGCAATCTGATGCACCGCATCGATGCCGATCTGGACTTCACGCCCCCCAACCCCATCGAGGGCGGCAGCCATGCCGTGAACATGGCCGAGGCGCTGATCCTGCGCGAAACGGTCGATAACCGCTGGACGGCCAACGACCCCGTGTTCTTTCCCAATGCCTTTCACGACAACATGGACAATTACCAGCGCGGCATGATGCGGGCGATCAGCCGGTTCACGATGGAACTGGAAAACCAGATCGGCAGGCTGCGCGGGTCTGGCGCCATTGACCGGGACCTGGAACGGGCGGTGGGGTTGCTGCAGTTTCCCACCGATGTCTGGCTTTTTGACTTCGACCAGTCCTTCCTGCCCATCCAGCCCGCCGATGTGCAGTATGCGGCCGGCGCCCGCGCGCTGCGTGCCTTCAACAGCCGCGTCGCGCTGGGGCTGGCGGTGTTCGAGACCCGGCCGGACGCGCTGGCCATGACGGTGGAACGGATGGCGGGCGAGCTGGGCTCGCGCGCGGCGATCGTGGACGAGCATGTCAGCGGCGACGGGTTCATTATCGATTTCGTGTCGGATGACATCTTCTATTTCAACAAGGGCATGGCTTATGCAAGCTATCTGCTGCTGCGCGAACTGGGGCGGGATTTCCAGGATGTAATCCAGTCCCAGGGGTTGACCCGCGTCTGGCAGCAGGCGCTGGAAAGTCTGCGGCTGGCCTCGCAGCAGCAGCCGTTGATCGTGCTCAACGGGTCTGGCGCCAACAGCTTTTTCGCCAACCATCTGCACCTGCAGGGCTTTTACCTGAAGCGCGCGATCCTGCAACTGGACGAGATCGCCCGCGTGATCCGCGCCAACTGACGCCCAGTGCGACGCGCATCCGCCAATCGGCCCCCTTGGCCCCCTTGGCTCCCTTGGCCCACTGGCCCCCTTGGCCATGGTGGCCGGGGGGGGGGCACCGCCGGGCCGAAACCCAATGATCCGCCGAACGGAGGGCACCTTTCTCAAAGCCGTGCGCATGAGCATCTGCGGTCTGGCGGGCAGCAGGGGAAAGGGCAGGGGGAAAGGGCAGGGGGAAAGGGCCGGCGAAAGGGGCAGGGGGCAAAGCCCGGAAAAGAATATGCCGGGTCCTGGCGGACCCGGCATGTCGCTGTCAGCAAAGTGGAGTGCGGCGCAGGTCTTACTCGGCGGCGACGGCGTGGCGGCTTTCGCCGGCGTCAGCGTCGCTGTCGTCCCCCTCGACGATCCGCAGCACTTCATGCGCCAGTTGCGCCTCGCGCCGTGCGCGCGCGGCCAGATCCTCGACATCCAGCGCCAGCGTCGCATGAGAGAACCCCAGCCGGTTCAACTGACGCTCGTTCAGCCGCAACAGGCTGGCGGTGATGAGGGTCAGGTCGCGCTCTTCCAGCCAGCGCTCGTAGCTTTCCTGATTGCGATGAACTACACGGCCCCACAGACCGAGCAAACCATCCTTCTTTCTCCTGGTTACCGCGTGCTGCGGGATGTTCGCTGTCATTGACATGGGTTCCTCCATCGTTTTGACACCCTGACAACGCCCCGGCGCGGGCTTTAATCCCGCCGACACGCGCCCACTGCTTCACCATGTCGTTGGCCCGGATCGCTGCATCGGTCATCGCCAGCGTGAACGCCGGTGAGGATTCACGCTGCGGTGCAGGATGAAAACCGCTGGTGAAGCGTATGGTGTCCGACGCGGCGCGCGCGCTATCCTTTCTGTGCCGTGCCGCCTGCTCCCGTCCTTCAGCCAGAGACTGTCCCCATGACGCAGACCGCCCCTGCAGCCAGGAATACCCGGATCGATCCGCCAGGCGCGGCCAACGCGGTGACGGTGCATCAGGCGCCGGAGCCGCCCGTGGCCTCGCACTGGCGCCGCTTCCTGGCCACGGCGCTGGCGCTGTCGCTGATCTGGGGCGCGCTGACCGGCTTTCGCAGCGATGCGCTGATCTTCGGGCTGCCGGCGGTACTGGCGGGCGCGGGGCTTGTGTTCCTGCTGCCGTCGCGCCCGGGCTGGCGGCTTTCCCCGCGCGGGGCGCTGACCTTCGTGCTGTGGTTCGCCGCGCAAACGGTGCGGGGCGCGGTCGATGTGGCGCTGCGCGCCTTTTCTCCGGCAATGCCGCTGCGCCCGGGCTTTCGGCGCTATCCCATCGCGCTGCCGCAGGGCGCGCCGCGCGTGATGTTTCTCAACACCATCACGCTGCTGCCGGGCACACTGTCGGCCGAGATCGCGGGCGATCAGGTGATCGTGCACATGCTGGACACAAGCGCCGACCTGAACGCCGATCTGGGCGCGCTGGAAACCCGGATCGCGGCCCTTTTCGCGCTGAACCGCCCCACGGAGACCACGCCATGACGCATTTCCTTGCTGCCATCCTGATCCTGCTGCTGGTCAGCATCCTGGCCGGGCTGATCCGCGTGCTGCGCGGCCCGGCCCCGGCAGAGCGGATGCTGGCCGCGCAGCTGTTCGGCACCGCGGCGGTGGCGATCATCCTGATCCTGTCGCAGCTTATGGCGATGCCCGCGCTGCTGGACGTGGCGATGGTCTTTGCGCTGCTGGCCGCCGTCACGCTGCTGGCCTTCGTGGTGCTGGCCGGGCGGAGGGCGCGCTGATGCTGGACCTGATTGCCGCCGGGCTGATCGGCTTCGGCACGGTGTTCTTCATTGCCGGCACCGTGGGGCTCTTGCGCTTTCCGGATATCTTCTGCCGCCTGCACGCGCTGACCAAGGCCGACGGGCTGGGCCTGGCGCTGATCGCGCTGGGCGTGGCGCTGATGGTTGGCACCTGGGCCGAGGTTTTCCGCATCGCGCTGATCTGGTTCTTCGTCGCCGTGGCCAGCGCCACCAGCGGCCATCTGATCGCCGCGCATGCCCGCCAGAGCATGCCGCAAACGGGGGAAGCCGATGACTGACCCGCTGATCCTGTTCGACCTGTTGCTGGCGCTGGCCATCACGGCGCTGGCCATGGCTGTCATGGCGGTGCGCGACATGTTCGCGGCGATTGTGCTGTTCATTATCTTCGGCCTCTTTTCGGCGCTGGCCTGGGTGCGGCTGTCGGCACCCGATGTGGCCCTGGCCGAGGCCGCCATCGGCACCGGCGTCACCGGCGCGCTGCTGCTGAAGACGTTGCACCATATCCGCCATGTCACCGGCACGCTGGGCCGGCAGGACGCCGTCAGCCAGACCCCGGCCAGCCCGGTGCCGATGCCGGTGCCGATGCCGGTCATCTGGGCCAATGCCGCGTTTTGCGGGTTGATCACGCTGGGGCTGGCCGTGGCCTTTCTCGGTGCGCCGCAGGCCGGGCCGGGCTTTGACGCGCTGGTGGCCGATGCGATGCCGGCCAGTGGCGTGGATCATCCCGTCACCGCCGTGCTGCTGAACTTCCGCGCCTATGACACGCTGATGGAGGTGGTGGTGCTGCTGGCCGCGGTGATCACCGTCTGGCAGATCGAGCGTGGCCTCTCCGATGCCCCCGCCCCGGCGCTGGGCGAGGTGTTCCAGGGCTTTGCCCGCCTCACCCTGCCGGCCATCGTGGTGCTGGGCACCTATCTGCTATGGAAGGGGGCAGAGGCCCCGGGCGGCGCCTTTCAGGGCGGCGCGGTGCTGGCGGCGGTGGGGCTGGTGCTGCTGCTGGCGCGGCTTTATGTGCCGCAGCCCTCGCACCGCCCGGTGGCGCGCTGGGCCTTCGTGCTGGGCACCGGGGCCTTTGCGGCGGTGGCGCTGCTGGTCACCGGCGGCGGGCGGGTGGCGTTCCAGTATCCGCTGGAACACGCCAAGACCCTGATCCTGCTGATCGAGGCGCTGGTGACCATCTCCATCGCCGTCACCCTGGCCGCGCTGTTCCACGGGCGCGAACCGGTGGCGCTGCGCGTCGATGGGGGCCGTGATGATACCTGAGCTTTCCGCCAATCTGTCACCCTCGGTGATCTACGGGCTGACCGGTGT
>SKHK01000261.1 GCA_007117005.1 Paracoccaceae bacterium | reverse complement strand
TGGGTGGGTGGGGCGTGCCACGGGCAGGGCGCGGGCGGGGTCAGCGTTACCCTGTGGCCCCGCCCGGCACAACCGATCTCAGTAGGTCTCGACGTGATAGCGCCCGTCCTCGCGCATCGCGTCGCGCGTCGCTTCCCAGGGCAGGCCAACGGATTCGGCGATGTTGCGAAATGCCTTTTCCACCCCTTCCTCCATCCCGCGAAGCCCGCAGATGTAGATATGGGTCCGTCCGTCGCCCAGCATCTCGGCGATCACTTCCTGCTCGACCATCATCCGATCCTGGACATATTCCTTGCCCGCACCGGGGATGCGGCTGAACACCAGATGCTTCTTCAGCAACCTTTCCGGAACCTTGTTCAGCGGGCCGAAATAGGGCAGCGAATCCGGGCTGCGGGCGCCGAAGAACATCACCATCTCACCGGGCGCCGCACCTCCGCGCTGCTTGCGCATGGTGAAAGCGCGAAACGGCGCCGACCCCGTGCCGGTGCAGATCATCAGAAGCCGCGCCTGCGGATTGTCGGGCATCAGGAAGGTCGCGCCGAAAGGCCCCGTCACCTGCACCTCGTCGCCGACCTTCAGGTCGCACACATAGTTGGAACACAGGCCCTTTTCCTCGCGCTTCACGGTCAGCGAGACGTTGTTGTAGCCTCGCCGCTCGCCATCGCGCGGGCTGGAAACCGAATAAAGCCGCGGCAGATGCGGTTTGCCCTCACCGTCCGTCCCCGGCGGGATGATGCCGATGGACTGCCCTTCCAGCACTGGCATCGGCTGGGCGCCGAAATCCAGAATGATATGGCGCACGTCATGGGCCGGGTCGCCGGTCAGGCGAAAATTGCCGGCCACGCGGGCCGTCGCCGGCTTGCCCAGGTTATAAAGGTTCACCGTCGGCTTTGCCGCCCCCGCCGGCGCCTTGGACTTGCCGCCCGCGCCCTTGTGCGCCTCGGCCAGCAGCGCGGCGATGGGGTCGTCGCCGGCCTCTTCGGTCACGGCCGCCTGCGCAAAGCCTTCCTGCTCGGGCAGTTCCTGCCAGCTGTACTGATCCTCCAGCGAATAAGGCTGT
Organism: Paracoccaceae bacterium; assembly: GCA_007117005.1. GTDB lineage: Bacteria > Pseudomonadota > Alphaproteobacteria > Rhodobacterales > Rhodobacteraceae > Pararhodobacter. Next base: position 8,310 of record SKHK01000261.1, on the reverse strand, counting down.
TCCACCACACGCCATTCGTCGATCGACCCGGTGGGGCAGACCGGGATGCAATCCATGCAGAAATTGCACTTGCTGGCATCGACGACGACATTGTTGTCGTCATGTTCGATGGCGCCCAGCGGGCAGGTCATCTCGCAGGTATAGCAGCGGATGCAGATCTCGGGATCGATCAGATGCTGCTTGACCACCCCCCCGCCCTGTATGGGCTTCGGCGTCTTGCTTGGGGCGTTCATGCACGCAACTCCCGCTGCGCCTGAGGCTGCTGCAACACCACATCGGGCAGCAGGCGCAGCGCCGCGGCCTCCAGACAAAGACCCTGACAGTCCGGACAATCCAGACATTGCGCCGGGCGGGTAGGGGTGGGCGCGCTGGTCAGCGCCTTGCGTTCGATCAACATGGGGGGTGCCTCCTGTTGTTCGGGTGCCGGGTGGTCGGCTTCGGAATTGCCGGGCGAGCACCATAGCCCGCCCGGAAAAGACCTGCAGATCAGGCCATGTGCAGTTTCACATATTCGAAGTCGCCCGGCTTGTTGTCGATCCCCACCTTCGGCGGCGCGATCCAGCCGGCATACTGGCCCGGTTCGATGACCTGCTTCATCAGCGACTGGATGAAATCGCCATCCGCCTTGCTGGGCAGCCAGTCCTTTGCCCCGGCCTCGAACGCCTCGGGCGAGATCATGTTGCCTTCGGGGTCAAAGGGCTTGCCGGCGAAGACCCCGATCTTGCGGTTGAAGGCCTCATGCGGCAGCGACAGCTTGAAATCGACCCCGGCCTTTTCGATTATCTTGTTCCAGCGACCCACGCCGCCCGCGGCATCACGGGTGTAGTCGTCGCGCAGGCGCATGTTGATGGCGGTCAGCGCCGGCACCTCGTGGCGCACCAGCTTGCCGTCGACCAGATCCCAGACCGGATAGGTGGCGTCGTTCAGCTTGTGGTCGTCATCCAGCCGATGCTCCATGTAACGCCCCTTGATGCCGGCGTTGAAGGCATTGGCGGCGTTGGTCGAGACCTCCTGGCCGAACAGATCCAGCGACAGCGTGTAGTGCAGGTTCAGCTTTTTCTGGATCGTCGGCAGGTCGATGACACCCAGCGCGCGGATGCGGTCGATGTCATGGGGGTCGTCGATGCCGTTTTCCTTCATCACCTGGCAGGTGCGCTCGATGGTGCGCCCGACGCCGGTTTCGCCGACGAACATGTGATGCGCTTCCTCGGTCAGCATGAAGCGGCAGGTGCGCGACAGCGGGTCAAAGCCCGATTGCGCCAGGCTTTCCAGCTGCATCTTGCCGTCGCGGTCGGTGAAATAGGTGAACATGAAGAAGGACAGCCAATCCGGCGTCTCTTCGTTGAAGGCGCCCAGCATGCGCGGTGCCTCCTCGGACCCCGAGGACCGGCGCAGCAGGTCATCGGCCTCTTCCCGCCCGTCGGCGCCGAAATATTTCTGCAGCAGATAGACCATCGCCCACAGGTGGCGGCCTTCCTCGACATTGACCTGAAAGAGGTTGCGCATGTCGTAAAGCGAGGGCGCGGTCAGGCCCAGAAAGCGCTGCTGTTCCACGCTTGCCGGTTCGGTATCGCCCTGGATGACGATCAGCCGGCGCAGCATGGCGCGGTATTCGCCGGGCACTTCCTGCCAGGCGGGTTCGCCGTAATGCTGCCCGCAGGGGATGGTGCGGCCCTCTACCTGCGGGGCCAGCAGGATGCCCCAGCGGTATTCCGGCATCTTCACATAATCGAACTTCGCCCAGCCCTTCGGGTCCACGCTGACGGCCGTGCGCAGATAGACCAGCGATTCCTGAAAGTTCTGCGGGATCAGGTCATTCCACCAGTTGATGTAACCGGGGTGCCATTTCTCCAGCGCCTTCAGCACGCGGCGGTCGTTCGAAAGGCCGACATTGTTGGGGATCAGCGTGTCATAGCTGACATTGATGAGATCGAGCATGGATTTCCTCCTCAGAAAGCCGGGATATGTGGCGCGGGGCGCGGCCCGCGCGTGATGTGACCGGAACCGGGATGCGCCGGGGTCCGGGGGGCGGGGTCAGACCCGCTGCATGTTGTAATCGCCGCGCTTGCCGGTGCCGTAGCGTTGCAGCGCGCCATCCGTCCCCACCGCGTTGGGGCGCTGGAAGATCCAGTTCTGCCAGGCGGTCAGACGGCCGAAGATGCGGGTTTCCATCGTCTCTGGCCCCGGGAAACGCAGGTTGGCCTCCATCCCCGTCATCGCATCGGGCGAGAAGCTGGCGCGTTCTTCCAGGAAGATGCGCAACTCATCCTCCCAGTCGATATCGTCATAGATGAAGGTGACAAGCCCTGCCTCGCTGGCCGCTTTCGCCTCCATCGGCTTGCCGACATGCGCCTCCAGCGCCGCCACCGCGTCCGGCTCGCCCAGAAAGCGGGTCTGAAGGCGGGTCAGGTCATTGCCCATCGGATACTGGCCGAAGTTGGACGCGGCGAGGGTGACAGTGGCGACGGGGCGGTTGTCGCCCTCGAACTCGTCCTGCATCATGTAGCTGCGATCGACGGCCCACAGCAGTTCCGCCAGCACGCCGGCATAGCAGGAGCCATGCTCGACCAGCGCCACCAGCGAACGCGCGGTCATGTCCACCCGCTTCAACAGCCGCTTCCAGTAGAGCAGCACCTCATTGGCCAGCCAGTGGTCCTTGTTGGCCAGCATGAGCGCCTCATGCGCCAGCACCTTCTCGGGGTCTCCCTGCGTGCGGAAAACCAGCGTGCCCAGCTCCATCTCGTTCAGGCGCAGATGCAGGATGGCGTCGTCCAGTTCGCGCGCGGCGCGCAGCATCCAAGCCTCGGCCCCTTGCGCGTGGAAGGCGGCCATATCGGCCGGCGCGTCATCCTCGGGGCCGTTGATGGTGATCGTGGCGCGGCGGCCGGCGCGGTCCAGCGCAACCTCGACGGTGGAATAGGTGATGGCATCCTCGTCGATCTGACGCTTCAGCGGCGTCAGCTTGATCCCTTCGGCATCCGACGGGCGCGGGGATTTCGCGGCAAAATCCTTCGCACGCGCCACCACCGCCTCGTCGAATTTCGAATTCGGCACCACCTCGTCCACCAGCCGCCAGTCGCGGGCGCGCTTGCCCTTCACGCCCTCTTCCATGGCGCAGAAGACATCGGCCAGATCGCGCCGCACCTTGCGCTTGTCGGTGACCCGGGTCAGCCCGCCGGTGCCGGGCAGCACAGCCAGAAGCGGCACCTCCGGCAACGCGACGGAAGACGTGGAATCGTCGGTCAGGATGATATGGTCGCAGGCCAGCGCCAGTTCATAGCCACCGCCCGCGCAGGACCCCTTAACGGCGCAGATATAGTGCTGGCCGGATTCCGCGCCCGCGGCCTCGAACGTATTGCGGGTCTCGTTGGTGAACTTGCAGAAATTGACCTTGTGGGCGTGGCTCGCCTTGCCCAGCATGCGGATATTGGCGCCGGCGCAAAACACGTTGTCCTTGCCCGAGCGCATGATCACGGCCTTGACGCCCGGATGTTCGAACCGCAGGCGCTGCACGGCATCGGCCAGTTCGATATCGACGCCAAGGTCATAGGAATTGAGCTTCAGCTCATAACCGTCGAACAGCCCGCCCTTTTCATCCACATCCATGTAAAGATGCGCAATGTCGCCATCGACCTCATAGCGCCAATGGCGATAGCGGCCTGGGTTGGTCTGGAAATCGATACTGGTCACGCGGCGTGTCCCCCCGGATATGATTGCGTGCGATTAGTGCACTATAATGCGATACTGCGGCGCTGTGAAGCAAAAAAGCGCATGTTGGTTGCTTCGATGTAATGACAATAGAACAATATCTTATGATGAAAAGGCTACGACGCCAATGAAGCGCCTGCACGATTATGCATTATTTTGCACAATCCGGGCGGTTGATTCCCGCCACTCACGCCCGGCGGCGGCGGCCCAGCAGTGCAGCCGCCGCACCCAGGCACCACAGCGCCGCCAGCCCGGCCGCAGTGCTGATCACGAAGGCTCCCATCGCGGGCCAGGTGCCGCCCGCGCCCCCCGGCATCAACCAGGCCACCATCGGCCCGTCCCGCCCGGTTACCAGAAGCCAGCCCAGGGACCCCGCGAACCCTGCCGCGACCAGCACCGCGCCCAGCACCGGCAGCACCCGCGCCCCCTGCCCCGCGCGCCCGGTCACCGCCCAGCCGCGCCGCAGCACGGCGGTCAGCCGCCCCACATCATGCCCAACCGCCAGCAGCGCCGGCACGATCAAGAGCACCAGCACCATGCCGAAGCCCAGGCCGTAGACCAGCGTGATCACCGTGGGTTTGAGGAACTGCGCCTGGCTGGACTGTTCGAACAGCAGCGGCGCCAGGCCCAGAACCGTGGTCAGCGTGGTCAGGAATACCGGGCGCAGCCGGTCGCAGGTGGCGTCGATGATCGACGGGATCAGCCCGCGCGCGCGCGCGTATTGGTCCACAGTCGTGACCAGCACGATGGAATCGTTGATGATGATCCCCGCCATGCCGATCAGGCCGACGATGGTGAACATGCTCAGCGCCATGTCCCAGCTGGCATGGCCGTAGATCACCCCGATCAGGCCAAAGGGAATGACCGCCATCACCACCAGCGGCCGGGTCCAGCTGGAAAAGATCCAGGTCAGCACGCCATAGATGGCCAGAAGGCAGGCAATCAGGCCGATCATCGCATCCGACAGGAAATCCTGCTCCTGCTCGGCCAGGCCCGACAGGCGGTATTCGATGCCGAAATCCTGCGCCAGGCGCGGCAGGATGGTGGCGGCCAGCGCATCGGTCACGGCGCGGGCGCGGGCGGGGTCGTCCTCGGCCAGCGCGCCGGTCACGCGCACCACCTGCACGCCGTTCTCGCGCTGGATCGAGGCGAAACCCTGCCGTGTGCTGACGGTAACGATGTCACCCAGCGGCAGCCACTGACCCGTGGCGCTGCGCAAAAGCGTGCTTTCCAGGAAATCCGCCGCGCGCTCTGCCTCGGGCAGTTCGACGCGCACCGCGCCCGCACGCAGACCGACGGGAAAGGTCGCGGCCTCGGTCCCGGTCAGGCGGGCGCGCAGCTCCTGCGCCAGCCCGTCGATGGAAAAGCCCAGCGCGCGGCCCTGCGGGGTCAGCTCCAGCAGCATCTCCTCGCGGTCATAGGTCAGCGTGTCGTCAAGGCCAGAGACCTCTGGAAAGCCCTCCAGCGCTTCGCGCAGGGCATCCGCGGCGCCGCGCAGCACCTCCGGCCCCGCGCCGAACAGATCGATCGACAGCGCATCACCCCCCGGCCCCATGCCGAAGCTGCGAAAGCTGAGTTCCTCCAGCAGCGGGTGGCGGCGGATCTCATCCTCCAGCATCGCCAGGTATTCGAAAGTGGAAAACGGCCGGTCATCGGCATCGACCAGATCGATGCTGATGGCGCCCAACTGATCGGCGGTTCGATTGTCGGCAATCGCCAGCCCGCGCCCGGCATTGCCGCCGATCTCGGCCAGCAGATGCAGCACGGGGTCGACGCCGCGTTCATCGGCCAGCCGGGCCGACAGCGTATCGGCGGCGCGCTGGATCTCGCGCAGCATGGCCAGGGTGTCGGTGCGGATGGCATCGGCCGACATGGCGAAATTGCCGGTGACCGAATTCTGCGCCGGGGCCACAAAGAACCGCCAGGCGACATCGCCGCGGATGAACGCCGCCGCCTGCCAGGCCATCAGGAAGACCAGCGCCGCCAGCACCGCATAGCGCCCCGCCACCACCGCCTTCATCGCCGGGCGAAAAAGCCGCTCGCGCAGCCCGTCGAAACCGCGATTGACCTGGCGCGAGGGCCAGTCATACCAGCGTTCCCGCGCCGCCCCCAGCAGCGCGTGATGCATGTGGTTGGGCAGGATCAGGAAACATTCCACCAGCGAGGCCGCCAGCACGGCGATCACCGTCCAGGGGATATCGGCGATCAGGCTGCCCATGCGCCCGCCGATCACGGTCAGGCCGGCAAAGGCGATGATCGTGGTCACGGACGCGGCCAGCACCGGCAGCGCCATGCGCGTGGCGGCGTTTTCGGCGGCCTGGGCCGGGGCCTCGCCCAGCGCGCGAAAGCGGTAATCGGCATGTTCGCCCACGACGATGGCGTCATCGACGACAATGCCCAGTGTGATGATCAGCGCGAAAAGCGAGATCATGTTGAAGCTCATGCCGGCGACATACATGATGGCGATTGCCGCCCCCATCGCCACCGGAATGCCCAGCGCCACCCAGAAGGCGGTGCGCGCGTTCAGGAACAGAAACAGCACCAGCACCACCATCGCCAGCCCCAGCGCGCCGTTGCGCAAAAGCAGCTGCAAACGGCCGGAGATGATCTCGGCCCGCGTGCTGACCAGATCGAAGCTGACGCCGGCCGGCGCGGTCAGCGCCATCTCGTCGGCCAGCGCCTGCACCGCGCGCTGAATGGCGATGGCGTCGCCGGTCTGGGGCCGGTCCACCTGCAGCACCACGGCCTGATCGGCGCCCAGCCAATAGGCGCGGTCCCGGTCGATGGCGCCGACACGCACATCGGCGATATCGGCCACGGTCAGGCTGGTGCCGTCTGGCAGGCTGCGCAGGGTGATGGCGCCGATCTCTTCGGCGCTGCGGCGGTCAGTGCCGGTGCGGATGCGCGCGCCGCCGCCGGCCAGATCGCCGGCCGGATCGGCGCCGATGGTGGCGGCGATGGCGCGGGAAATATCGGCCAGGCCCAGGTCATGCCGCACCAGTTGCAGCGTCGGCACCTCGACGGTGATTTCCGGCGCGGCGATGCCGCGAATGGTGGTGCGGGTGATGCCCTGGTCGTATAGCCGCAGCGAGAATTCATCGGCCAGCCTGGCCAGCTGATCCACCCCCACCGGGCCGGAGACGGCGACATAGGTCACCCGCTCGCCCCAGGTGGCACGGCGCAGGCGGGGTTCCTCGGCATCGTCGGGCAAGGTGGTGACCAGATCGATGGCGTCCTGTACCTCGCCCGCCGCACGGGTCATGTCCCACCCGGGCTCGAATTCCAGCGTGATCGTCGCCCGCCCCTCGCGCGAGCGCGCGGAGGTGCCGGCGACGCCATCCACGGCCATCAGCGCGGGTTCCAGCACCTGCACCACGGCGGCATCGACATCCTCGGCCCCGGCGCCGGACCAGGTGACCTGCACGGTCACGGTATCGACCACCACATCGGGGAAAAACTGCGCATGCATGCGCGGCGCGGCGAAAACGCCTGCGGCCAGCAGCAGCACCAGAAGCAGGTTCGCCGCGGTGCGATGGCGGGTGAAATAGCGGAAGATGCCGATGGCCGAGACTGCCAGCAGGGGTTTCGCGGCCATGCTCTATCCCCCGCCCCCGCCAGTGCGGCCGGACCCGCCGCTTTCCAGCCGCTCGATCAGCCGCGCGGGCACGTCGCCGTTTTCCAGTTGCGCGATGATGCGGTTGCGCGCGGCCTCCGGCATCCTTGCATTGGCCTGCACCTGTGCCACCAGCTGCGCCCGGCGTTCGGGGTCCAGCGACACCATCTCGGCGGCCTCAGGGATGGCGGCCTGCGCATCGCGCTGCGGGCGCACGCGGATGCCGGCACCCAGCAGCGGGCCGCGCGCCGCCACGACCTCTCGCCCGGTCAGATCGTCGGGCGCGCGCACCAGCACGGTCTCGCCTTGCCGGCGCAGCACCTCGACGCTGGCTTCGCTCAACCGGTCATCCGCGCCCAGCACCAGCACGCCGCCATCGGCATCGACCGCCGTGGCAGGCAGCAGCGCCACCCCATCCAGCGCGGGTTCGGCCACGCGGATGGTGACGAAATCACCGGGGCGAAAGCCGCGCGGCGCCTCGATCCGGGCATAGACCAGCCGCCCGGCCTGGCCGTCATCCACCGTGGCGCTGGCGCGGGTCAGCGTGACCGGCGCGGTGATCGGCACGCCGCCGATATCCAGCGCAACCTCGCCCGGCAGGGCCGGCAGGGTGCCGTCATCGCCCGCCAGCCGCAGATATTGCGCGGTGGACAGCCGAAACGCGACCTCCAGCGCCTGCGGGTCGATCACCCGCATCAGCCGCTCGTTGACGCCGACATTGCCGCCCTCGACGACATCGACATCGGCCAAAACCCCGTCGAACCCGGCGGTAAGTTCGGTATCGGCCAGCCGCCGTTCGGCATCGGCAAGCGTGATGCGCTGGCGGGCGAGCGCGGTCTCTGCCTGGCCCAGGCGCGCCTCGGCCTGCGCCTCGGCCTGGGCGCGGGCGATGATGGCGGCGCGGGCGGTGGCCAGCGCCAGTTCCGCCTCCTCGACCCCGGCCTCGGACCCCACGCCTCGTTCCAGCAGCGTCTGGCGCCGGGCCAGCG
>SKHK01000212.1 GCA_007117005.1 Paracoccaceae bacterium | reverse complement strand
TGCCCCCAGCGCCAGCGCCGGCCCCGGCTCGGCGAACAGGTCCGCGCTGTCCTGCGGCGCCACTGACCCGCGCAGGGCGACCGCGGCCTGCATCAGGCGCCGCGCCGTCGCCGGCAGGCCGCGATGCAGAAACACCGTGGCAAGGCGCAACAGCACCGTCGCACCGACGAAATGATGCTTCTGGCCCGCCAGATCACCGGCGGCATCGGCAAGGGCCTGCAGGGCCTGCGCCCCGGGTTCGCCCCCTTTGGCCAGTGCCAGCGCGTCGCCGGCCAACGCGGTCAGACGGGGCGCGGCGTCATCATGGGGCACTGCGTGCCAGGCCGCCGCGATGGCCCGCGCCGCGGCCCGGGTCAGCGCGGCGCCCCCCTCGGCCGCGCCCCCCGTCACCTCCTCTACCTCGGCCGAGGGATGCGCAAGCCAGCGCAGCGCGGCCTCTTCCCCGGCCTGCTGCGCCGTTGCACCCGGCCGATCGGCGCTGGTGAACGCCTGCCCCTTCAGCGCACCCGCGTCGGTTTGCAGCGGCCCCAGCAGGTCACGCCGAAACCGCGCCACATCCACGCAGCCCAGCCGGTCGAACGGCGCCAGCAGACGCGCCACCCGCGCACGCTGCGCTACATCCGCAGGCGGCACCGGCCCGGCATCGGCCAACCCGCCCATCAGCGCGAGAAAATCCGCGCGCGCCGCGGCCACGGCAAGTGGCAGGGTAGCGACCGGCAGCACCCTGTCCACCGCCTGCCAGAAGGACGGGATCAGCGCGTAATGCCGCAGGACCTGCGCCTGCAGCCGCGCCACCAGACCGCCGGGCAGTCCCGCTCCCGGGTGCAGCAGGCCCGGGTGCAGCAGGCTTACCGCCGCGCCGATCATCCGCTGGCAGGGCAGGCGCGCCCAATAGTCCCGCCCGCGGCTGTCGATGATGGCGCTCCAGCCCTCCAGCAGCGCCACGCGCTGTGCATCGCCCGGCGCGCGGCCCGCCGCATCCGGCGCGGCCCGCGCCGCCTCTTGCGTCACCCAGGCCAGCGTCTGCATCACCAGCCAACTGTTGTGCAGCCGCGCCAGCCGCCGCAGCACGTGCGCCAAGTCGTCGAACTGCCCCTGCAGATACAGAAACGGCAACAGCGCGGACTGATGCCAGACATCATCGGGGTACTGCACGGCAAACCGGTGCCCGCGCCGGCTGGCAAGGCCGAACAGCGCGCGCGGATCGTCATGGACGGCGAACCACTCGGTCAGAGTGGCCAGCAGCATCGCCTCGCGCGCTTGGCCCAGCCCGGCGGCATCCAGCAACGCGCCAAGCTGCGCGGCCGCGTCCTGCCCCGGTTGCGCGCGCATGGCAGCGGTGAAACGGTCCAGATGGCGATGGACGACGGCGCTGTCCTCGGCCTCTGGCGACAGTGGCGCAGCGGCAGGCGCAAGGGGCGCTGCCCCTGATTCGCCTGCCACCCAGTCGCCCAGCCCGTAGAACGCCGCCCGCTCTGCCAAGGCGGCCCGCGCCGGCGGCGATAGCGCCGTCAGCAGCCCGGCATGGCGAACATGCTCCAGCGCCTGCAGGGCGGCCAGCCCGTCATGGCGCAGCCGCGCATGAGCGCCCAGCCGCTCTACCGTCCTGCGCAGGTCATCGCGGCCAAACAGCGCTTGCTGATGCTCCCGGCCCGCCTTGTCGACCAGCCGCAGGCAGACCCGGTCCGCGCCGCCCGCCCAGATGCGCCCCGGCAGCAGCGCCTGCAACGCATGTTCCTGCGCCCCGCCCGTTGCGGCGTTGCGATACGGCAAGGGGGTGCAGGTCATCGCCAGCCCCGCCTCCAGCCCATCGACCTGCAACACCAGCCCGGCGCGCTCCAGCGCGTTGGCGGCGTCAGCGTCCAGCCCGGCCCATATCGCCTCCATCCGGTCGCTGACGGCCAACCCCGTCCCCTGAGGCGAGACCTGCCGCACGGGGTCGGTCAGCGCCAGACTGTCCGGTACCATCGCACCCGTCCATGACACATGGCCGATCCGGCCCAGATCCGGAAAGCCCCGCCGAAGAAAGAACCGCCCCTCACCCGCCGGCCGCGGAAACCGGTCGAACCGGCCCATGAGCACGCCGCCCAGCGCAACGGTGACCTGCCCGCGGGAAAACCGCGTTTCGATACGCAGGCGGGCCGCATCGAAACGCCAGGGCGTCACCACCTCGCGCCGCCAACCGGCAAGGTCCTGGCGGTTGACGACCACAACGCCCTCATGACGCCGCAAGGACAGGTGAAAGGGAATGCCGGCACAGTCGCCGTCATGAAAGTTCAGCGCGAAATAGGGATCGGCCCACAGATCGGCCTCACAGGTAAAGGCAGCGCCGGGGCCGGATCGGAAAGGCAACATGCGGGGGGTTCTCATCGCTGATGGCGCGCCTTCCGGTCGCTTATTACCCGCCGCGCGCCGGGATGCAATCTGGACGCGACGCGCAGCAGCCCATGGGCTTTGCCGGCCTGCGCGTTATCATCCCCCATGACGAAACAGACAGAGGCCAGCAACGACATGGCCCAGGAGCCGCTCCTGACCCCCACGCCGCAGGGCCTCTTCTGCCCGCGCGGCGGCTTTCACATCGACCCCGTGCGCCCGGTGGCCCGCGCGCTGATCACCCATGGCCATGCCGATCACGCCCGCGCGGGGCACGGCGCGGTGCTGGCCACGGCGCAGACGCTGGACATCATGGCGATCCGCTATGGTGCCGATTTCACCGCCACACGCCAACAGGCCGACGGGAGCATTGCCATCAACGACGTCACCGTGCGCTTTCATCCCGCCGGGCATGTGCTGGGCTCGGCGCAGATCGCGGTCAGCGGCGCGGGGCAGCGTGTCGTGGTCTCGGGCGATTACGCGCGCCAGCCCAACCCGGCCTGCGCAGCATTCGAGCCCGTGCCATGCGACATCTTCGTGACCGAGGCCACATTCGGCCTGCCGGTCTTCCGCCACCCGCCCCCACAGGCCGAGATCGCGCGCCTCATGGCCTCGCTCGCTGCCTTTCCGGACCGGCCCCACCTGATCGGCGCCTATGCGCTGGGCAAGGCGCAACGGGTCATCGCGCTGTTGCGTCAGGCCGGATATGACGGGCCGATCCACATCCACGGCGCGCTGCAGAAACTGTGTGACTATCACATCGCCCAGGGCATTGACCTGGGTGATCTGCGACCAGCCACAACCGAGCGCGGCAGGAAACTGGACGCGCGCATCGTCATCGCGCCCCCCTCGGCCTTTGCGGCGACCTGGGTGCACCGCTTCCGGGATCCGGTGATCGCCCATGCCTCTGGCTGGATGGCGGTGCGGGCGCGGGCCCGCCAGCGCGGCGTGGAACTGCCGCTGGTGATTTCCGACCACGCCGACTGGCCGGACCTGATCTGCACCATCCTGGACACCGGCGCGGGCGAGGTCTGGGTCACCCATGGCCGCGAGGAGGCGCTGGTGCGCTGGTGTGCGCTGCACCAGATCCCCGCCCGCCCCCTGCGCCTGGTCGGCTACGAGGATGAACCGGAATGACCCGAGACCCTCAAACCCCCGCGCCCTCATCTTGCCCGAAATACTCCGGGGGGTTCCGAGCGCCCGGTAATCGCGCCAGTGGCGCGATTTCAGCGACGGAACGGGCGGAGCCCAGCGCGCCAGCGCGGCGGGCGGCAGCGCCCCCCTGCCCCGGTGGCCGCCCGTGAGAGCCTTCGCCACCCTTCTGGAGCGCCTCGCCTTCACGCCCGCACGCAACGCCAAGCTGCGGCTGATCGGCGACTATCTGGCCCGCACCCCGGACCCGGACCGTGGCTGGGCGCTGGCGGCGCTGACCGGCGGGCTGAAGCTGCGCACCGTCACGCCCTCGCTGCTGCGCGCGCTGGCCGAGGAACGGGTCGATACCGAGCTTTTCGCGCTTTCCTACGATTTCGTCGGTGACCTGGCCGAGACCATCGCCCTGATCTGGCCAGCCCCGGATCAGGGCACCGATATAAGCCTGTCCGAGGTCGTCACCACCCTGCAGACCACGAAAAAACCCGACCTGCCCGCGCTCATCGCCGGCTGGCTGGATACGCTTGGCCCTTCCGAACGCTACGCGCTCCTGAAACTCGCCACGCGCGGGCTGCGGGTCGGCGTCTCGGCGCGGCTGACGCATGTGGCGCTCGCGCAGCATGCCGGCGAGGACGGCCCGCCCGCCGACCGTATCGGCGAGGTCTGGCACGGCCTCGCGCCCCCCTATCCCGGCCTCTTCGACTGGCTGGCCGGCGGGCCAGAGCCGGAAACCCAGGCCCGCGCGCCCTTCCGCCCGGTGATGCTCGCGCACCCGGCCGATGCCGAAGCCCTCGCCCCCCTCAACCCGGCCGAATTCGCCGCCGAATGGAAATGGGACGGGGTGCGCGTGCAGGCGGTTTCCCAGGGCGGGGCGCGCCACCTTTACACCCGCCGCGGCGAGGATATCTCGGCCGCCTTTCCGGACCTTGTCGCCGCGCTGGATTTCGACGGCGTGATCGACGGCGAACTCCTCGTCCGACAGGACGACGCCATCGCCCCTTTCGGCGAGTTGCAGAAACGTCTGAACCGAAAGACGGTGACCCGCGCGATGCTCGCCAGCCACCCCGCCCATCTGCGCGCCTATGACCTGCTGCACTGGCAGCGCCGCGACCTGCGCCCCCTACCCCTGACCGACCGCCGCGCGGCGCTGGAAACGGCCGTCGCGCAGATCGCCAACCCGCGCATCGACCTCTCGCCCCCCGTGCCCTTCACCGACTGGGCCACGCTTGACACCCTGCGCGCGGCCCCGCCCGATCCGGTGATCGAGGGCGTGATGATCAAGCGCCATGACAGCCTCTATCTGCCCGGTCGCCCGAAAGGCCCCTGGTTCAAGTGGAAGCGCGACCCGATGGTGGTCGATGCCGTGATGCTTTACGCCCAGCGCGGGCATGGCAAACGCTCGGGCTACTATTCCGATTTCACCTTTGGCGTCTGGGACGGGGACGCGCTGGTGCCGGTGGGCAAGGCCTATTTCGGCTTCACCGATGCCGAGCTGCGCGATCTGGACCGTTTCGTGCGCCAGAACACGACCGACCGTTTCGGCCCCGTCCGGCAGGTGAAACCCGATCTGGTGCTGGAAGTGGCCTTCGAGGGGCTGAATGCCTCGCCCCGCCATAAGTCCGGCCTGGCCATGCGCTTTCCCCGCATCAGCCGCATCCGCTGGGACAAGCCGGCGGCCGAGGCGGACCGTATCGACACGCTGCGCGCCATGCTGCCGGCCAATCCGCTCACATCCGCGCGAGGCGGCTGAAAGATTGCGCTGCCCCCGGCGCCCGGCGCGTTTTGCCCCGCGATGCCGACTTCCCGGCATGCCTGCCCTCAACCCTTGCCACCCGGGTGCCGCTATCGGCACCCGGCGCCGCGCGCGCGCTGTGCACAGGCGGAGAGTTGACGGCGGCGAGGACAGGCAACAAGACACCGACCAAGGGCACGCAATGCAGCAAGACATCCTCGCCACCCTTCTGAATCCCGGCATCCTGTTCTTCATCCTGGGCTTCGTCGCCAAACTGATGCGCTCTAACCTTGAAGTGCCCGAACCGGTGCTGAAATTCGTGATGCTCTATCTGATGCTCAGCATCGGCTTCAAAGGCGGGGTCAGCCTGTATGAGGCGCCACTTTTAGGCGACGGCATCATCATTGTCGGCTTCATCCTGGCGATGAGCGCGGTGGTAGCGCTTTATTCCTTCTACCTGTTGCGCCAGCGTTTCGGCGATGCCGATGCCGCCGCTATCGGCGCCACCTTCGGGTCGAACAGCACGCTGACCTACATCACCGCCGTGGGCTTTCTGACCGCCTCCGGCATCAGTTTCGGCGGCTACATGACCGTGGCGCTGGTGGTGATGGAAACCCCGGCCATCATCATTTCCATCCTGCTGGCTCGCAGCTATCAGCAGAACAACAGCCGCATCGGCCGCGCGCGCCTGCGCATCGTCATGCGCAAGGCCGTCACCGACGGTACGCTGATGGTGCTGATCGGCTCGATGATCATCGGCTGGCTGCTGATGGAACTGGGCCAGGAAGCCTCGCCGCTGGCGGCCTTCATCTCGGGCGACATGTTCACCGGCATGCTGATCTTCTTCCTGATGTACATGGGCACGGTGGTCGGCAAGCAGGTGCGCGCGCTGCGGGGCTTTCCGCTGTCGCTGGTGGCGTTTTCGCTGCTGGCGCCCATGGTCAACGCGACGCTGGCCTTCGGGTTCGCGCGCTTCATGGGGTTGCAGCCAGGCGATGCGTATCTGTTGATGATCCTCTGCGCCTCGGCCTCCTATATCGTGGCGCCGGTGCTGCTACGCGAGGGGCTGCCAGAGGCGAACCCGGCGCGCTATCTGACGATGAGCATGGCCTTCGCCTTTCCGCTGAACATCGTGCTGGGCCTGCCGCTTTACTGGTGGGTGGTGCAGACGTTCCTGTAGGCGGTGGGGGGCTGCATCCCGCGCGACGCCGGGTTATGACGCAGTGCAGCAAAACTGGACCGGGACTTGCCCATGACCGATCAGACCGCGACCGATCAGACCGCGACCGACCAGACCGCCTTTCACGCCCAAGACAAGGACGCGGCCCTGCAGGCGCTTGACGCCACGCCCGAGGGGCTGAGCGGTGACGAGGCCGCGCGCCGGCTGGTCCAGCATGGCCCCAACCGTCTGCCAGAGGCCGCCCGGCGCGGACCGCTGATGCGCTTCATCGTGCAGTTCAACAATGTGCTGATCTGGGTACTGCTGGGTGCCGCGCTGATCAAGGCGCTGATGGGCCACTGGATCGACACCAGCGTGATTCTGGGCGTGGTGGTGCTGAACGCCATCATCGGCTTCATCCAGGAGGGCCGCGCCGAGGCCGCGATGGAGGCGATCCGCGACATGCTGGCCCCGCGCGCCGCCGTCCTGCGCGACGGCAAGCGCGCCACCGTCGATGGCGCCGATCTGGTGCCCGGCGACGTGGTGCTGCTGGAGGCAGGCGACAAGGTGCCCGCCGACCTGCGCATCCTGCAGGCGCGCGGGCTGGCCGCGCAGGAGGCCATCCTGACCGGCGAATCGGTGCCGGTGGAGAAGGGCACAAAGCCGGTGGACGCGGGCGCGGCGCTGGGCGACCGGTCATCGATGTTGTGGTCCGGCACGCTGGTCACGCAGGGCGCGGGGCGCGGGCTGGTGGTGGGCACCGGCGCGGGCACCGAGATCGGACGCATCGGCGGCATGCTGGCCGGGGTGGAAAAGCTGACCACACCGCTGGTCGCGCAGATGGACCGTTTCGCCCGCTGGCTGAGCCTGTTCATCCTGACCGTGGCGGCGCTGCTGTTTGCCTTCGGCGTCTTCATCCGCGGCAATCCGCTGGACGAGATGTTCATGGCCGTGGTCGCCGTCGCCGTGTCCTCGATCCCCGAGGGGCTGCCGGCGGTGCTGACCATCACCCTGGCGCTGGGCGTGCAGGCCATGGCGCGGCGCCATGCCATCGTGCGGCGGCTGCCGGCGATCGAAACCGTGGGCGCGGTCTCGGTCATCTGCACCGACAAGACCGGCACGCTGACCCGCAACGAGATGATCGTGGCGCTGGCCGAGGTGCCCGAGGGGCGGCTGGAAATCGCCGGCGAGGGCTATGCGCCCGAGGGCGAGATCACCGGCGAGGCGAGCGCCGACGCGCTGGCGCTGGCCGCCGCGCTGTGCAACGACGCCGACCTGCACCAGCGGCCGGACGGCTGGGCGGTCGAGGGCGACCCGATGGAGGGGGCGCTGCTGGCCTTTGCCGAAAAGGCGCTGGAGGATCCCCGCGCGGGCTGGACGCGGCTTGACGCCATCCCCTTCGACAGCCGCCACCGCTACATGGCCACGCTGAGCGAGCGCGACGGCACGCATCTGGTGCATGTGAAGGGCGCGCCCGAGCGGGTGCTGGGCATGTGCAGGGCCCTGCCCGAGGGCGGCGATTTCGACGCCAGCGCCTGGTCTGACCGCGCCGACGCCATGGCCGCCGAGGGCACGCGCGTGCTGGCGCTGGCCATGATGGAGGCCGACACGCTGGAAGAGAACGCGCTGGATGGCGATCTCACCTTCCTTGGCCTCGTCGGGCTGATCGACCCGCCCCGGCCAGAGGCGATAGAGGCCGTGGCCGAATGCCGCGCCGCCGGCATCGGGGTGAAGATGATCACCGGCGATCATGCCGGCACCGCCGGTGCCATCGCCGCGCAGGTGGGGCTGGAACATGCCGATCAGGTGCTGACCGGCGCCGATCTGGAGGAAATGGACGACGCCCGGCTGGCGCAGGTGGTGCGCGAGGTCGATGTCTTTGCCCGCACCACGCCGGAACACAAGCTGCGGCTGGTCAAGGCGCTGCAGGCCCACGGGCTGACCGTGGCCATGACCGGCGACGGGGTGAACGACGCGCCGGCGCTGAAACGCGCCGATATCGGCATCGCCATGGGGCAAAAGGGGTCAGAGGCCGCGAAAGAGGCATCCGATCTGGTGCTCGCCGACGACAATTTCGCCTCCATCGCCGCGGCGGTGCGCGAGGGGCGCACGGTCTGGGACAATATCCGCAAGGTGATCGGCTGGACCCTGCCCACCAATGCCGGCGAAAGCTCGACCATCATCATCGCCATCCTGATCGGTGTCACCCTGCCGATCACCGCGCTGCAGGTGCTGTGGGTGAACATGATCACCTCGGTCACGCTGGGCATCGCGCTCGCGTTCGAGCCGACCGAGAAGGCGACGATGCAGCGCCCGCCGCGGGACCGGAAGGCCCCGCTGCTGTCCGGCGCGCTGATCTGGCATGTGGTGCTGGTCGGCGCGCTTTATGCCTGCGCGATGTTCGGCATCTTCCACTGGGGTATCGGGCGGGGCTATGCGGTGGAACACGCGCAGACGCTGGCGGTGACCACGCTGGTGGTGCTGAAGGCCTTCTACCTGTTCCACATCCGCTCGATCCACGGCAGCGCCTTCAGCCTGTCCGGGCTGATCGCCACGCGGGCGGTCTGGGTCACGCTGGCCGTGGCGCTGGCCGCGCAGGCGGTGCTGATCTACTGGCCGATCATGCAGATCGGCTTCGGCACCATGGCGCTGTCGGCGCTGGATCTGGGCGTGATCCTGGGGCTGGGCGTGGTGTTCCTGATCGTCATCGAGATCGAGAAACAGATCCGCCTGACCCTGCGCCCGCCTGCCGAGGCCCCCGCCTGACGCAAGGTTCGGCGTGACAAGCGCCCACGCTCGCCGCAGGCTGCGCATCAGCCAGCACATGAAAGGGAGGCTCTCATGTCCAGCGCCCGCACCGCCCAGCCTGTCACCGCGCCGGCTGGCGCCCCCCCCGGCGCCAGCCTTTACCCGCATCTGCTGGCGCCGCTGGATCTGGGCCATGTCACCCTGCGCAACCGGGTGCTGATGGGGTCGATGCACACCGGGCTCGAAGAACGCGGCGACTGGGACCGCGTCGCCGCCTATTACGCCGAACGCGCGGCGGGCGGCGCGGGGCTGATCGTCACCGGCGGCATCGCCCC
>SKHK01000011.1 GCA_007117005.1 Paracoccaceae bacterium | reverse complement strand
TCGGTGATCATCTCCTCGTTCGTGGGGCCATAGAGCAGGTCGCGCTTGTGCCGGTCCCGCACGCGCAGCATCTCGGCGCCATAGGCGTCATAGCGCCCGCTCTCGCGCCACAGATCGGCCGGCTGCAGGGTGGGCATCAACAGCGGGATATGGCCCACGCGTTCCTGTTCCTCATGCACGATCGCCTCGATCCGGCGCAGCACGCGGTAGCCCAGCGGCAGCCAGGAATAAATGCCGGCGGCCTGCTGGCGGATCATGCCGGCGCGCAGCATCAGCCGGTGGCTGACGATCTGGGCGTCGGCGGGGGTTTCCTTCAGGACGGGCAGGAAATAGCGGGAAAGGCGCATGGATCACCCCATTGATATTGCCGGACCCGCTTAGGCGATTGCCCGCGCGGCGGCAAGCCTGCGCCTGCCGCCGCGCGGGGCCTCAATAGGGGCCGGTGGCCATCACGACGATGGCATAGACCATGAACAGCGTGATACTGCCCAGCGTGAGCAGAAGCGGGATACAGGCGCGCATGAGACCCTCCTTGCGGGATGCGGCGATGACGGGAGAACGGCATCGGGCATCGGCGCGGGGCGCGCGCGGGCAGGGGGGCGGTGCGTTTTCGGCGGAAGGGCGGCGCCATTCACCCCTGACCGGCAGCGCCCATTCCGGCGACGGGCGAGGGACGGCGGGCGCTGTATCGGGGGCAGGCCGGCAGGCCCGTCGCTGCCTTCCGGCATGGCATCCGCGATCAGCGCGGCGGGGGCATCGCCTGCGGTGGGATGAAGGCCGGGGTGCCCGGCAAGGCCGGGTTGCAGCAGTGTCAGCAGGATTAGGACGACCAGAAAGCGGCGCATATCCCCTGACCTGAATGCCTGCCCGACGTGGAAGATGGGAAGCCTGCGCCCGCGCCACAAGGGTATCTGCCGGGGTTGGAAAAATGTTTGTCGGGCTTTTCCCCGTCCCGCACGACCGGGCGCCCCGGCCAGCCGTTACCGCCCCGGCTTCAGGTGTTTTTTCAACCGCGAGGGCTGGGCTTTCTTTCGGTCACGGTAGGGGTTCTGGTCGCCCTGACCGCGCAGCCACAGCCGGATCGGCGTGCCGGGCATGTCAAAATCGGCGCGCAACCCGTTGACCAGATAGCGTTCATAGCTTTTCGGCATGTCTTCGGGGTTCGAGCATTTGACCACGAACCCCGGCGGCCGGGTCTTGGCCTGGGTGATGTAGCGCAGCTTGATGCGGCGCCCCCCAGGCGCGGGCGGCGGATGCGCCTCGGTCATCGCGGAAAGCCACTGGTTCAGCCGCCCCGTGCCTACGCGCCGGTTCCAGACCGTATGCGCCTGCACCACCGCCGCCTGCAACCGCTCCAGCCCGCGGCCCGTCCTGGCCGAGACCGTGACCAGCGGCGCGCCTTTCAGCTGCGGCAACAGACGCTCGAAATCGGCTTTCAGCGCCTTCAGCTTTTCCTGCCGGTCCTCTTCCAGATCCCATTTGTTCACGGCGATCACCACCGCGCGCCCCTCACGCTCGGCCAGATCGGCGATGCGCAGGTCCTGGCTTTCGAACGGGATCGCGGCATCCAGAAGCACCACCACCACCTCGGCGAACCGCACGGCGCGCAAGCCATCGGCGACGGACAGCTTTTCCAGCTTTTCCACCACCTTGCCCTTGCGCCGCATGCCCGCGGTGTCAAAGAGCCGCATCGGCACGCCGCCCCAACTCACGGGCAGGGCGATGGAATCGCGCGTGATCCCGGCCTCTGGCCCGGTCAGCAGCCGGTCCTGGCCGATGATGGCGTTGATCAGCGTCGATTTGCCCGCATTGGGGCGGCCGATCACCGCAACCTGCAGGGGGCGCTTTTCGGTCGGCGCCCAGTCCGGCGCCTCTTCGCCGCCCGTGTTGTCGTGCTCGCTGTCCTCGGCCACGTCCACATCGACCGCCGGCGCCTCCTGGCGCGCGCGTTCCTCGAACCGGCCGGCCAGCGGCAACAGGCGGTGGTGCAATTCGTCCATCCCCTCGCCATGTTCGGCCGACAGCGCCACCGGCTCGCCCAGTCCCAGGCCCCAGGCCTCGGCCAGCCCGGCCTCGGCCGCGCGGCCCTCGGCCTTGTTGGCGGCCAGGATCACATGGCCCGCGCGCTTGCGCAGGATATCGGCGAAGATTTCATCCGCCGGTGTCACGCCCTGGCGGGCGTCGATGACGAAAAGGCATACATCGGCCTGATCCACCGCGCTTTCCGTCAGCCGCCGCATCCGCCCGGGCAGGCTGTCGTCGGTCACGTTTTCCAGCCCGGCGGTATCGATGGCGATAAAGCGCAGGCTGGCCAGCCGCGCCTCGCCCTCGCGCAAATCCCGCGTCACGCCCGGCTGGTCATCGACCAGCGCCAGCCGCTTGCCCACCAGCCGGTTGAACAGCGTCGACTTGCCGACATTGGGCCGGCCCACGATGGCCAGGGTGAAACTCATCGTCGCCTCCACATCAAGGCGCCCGACATAGGCGCGGGGGGCGGCCAAGTAAAGGCCGGGTGCTTGCACCCGCCTGCGCGTCAAGGCAAGACTGGCGCAAAATGCGGAGGGACCATGCAGCAATTCGAAAACCTGGACGTCGAGCGGCAGGAAGATGGCGTCTGGATCGTCACCCTGAATAGGCCGGAAAAGCGCAACGCGCTGAATGCGGCGACGATCGAGGAACTGGTGACGCTGTTTTCCGGCGCCCAGGCGGCCGGTGCGCGGGCGATCGTGCTGGCGGGCGCGGGGGATCATTTCAGCGCGGGGCTGGATCTGATCGAACATCACCGCGCAGATCGCTCGCCCGAGTCCTTCTGGCAGCTTTGCCTGCGCTGGCACGAAGCGTTCAACAAGATGGAATACGGCGGCGTGCCGGTGATTGCGGCGCTGAAGGGCGCGGTGGTCGGCGGCGGGCTGGAACTGGCCAGTGCGGCGCATATCAGGGTGGCCGATGCCAGCACCTATTTCGCCCTGCCAGAGGGGCAGCGGGGGCTGTTCACCGGCGGCGGGGCGACGATCCGCGTGGCCGATCTGGTGGGCAAGGCGCGGATGATCGACATGATGCTGACCGGCCGCGTTTATCAGGGGCAGGAGGCGGTGGATATCGGCCTGGCGCAATATCTGGTCGATGGCCCCAGCATGGACCGCGCGCTGGAAATCGCCCGGCGCTGTGCCGAAAACCTGCCCCTGACCAATTTCGCCATCTGTTCCGCCATCAGCCACATGCAGAACATGTCGGCGCTGGACGCGGCCTATGCCGAGGCCTGCGTGGCGGGGATCGTCAACACGCAAGCCCCCGCGCGTGCCCGGCTGGAGGCCTTTGCCGACAAGACCGGCGCCCGTGTGCGGCCGAACAAGTAAGCCGGGAAAGTCTTCATGCCCCTGACCATGAACTGCGATGTCTTCATCACCTGCGCCGTCACCGGATCGGGCGGCACGCAGGACCGCAGCCCGCATGTGCCCCGCTCGCCCGCGCAGATCGCGGAATCGGCGCTGGCGGCGGCGCGTGCCGGCGCGGCCGTGGTGCATTGCCATGTGCGCGACCCAGAGACCGGCGCGCCCTCGCGCGACCCCGCGCTTTACCGCGAACTGACCGAGCGCATCCGCGACAGCGACACCGATGTCGTGCTGAACCTGACCGCCGGCATGGGGGGCGATCTGCTGTTCGACGGGACCGAGGCGATGGACCGCCCCTCGCCCCGGTCGGACATGGCCGGCGCGGCGGAACGGGTGGCGCATGTGCTGGACTGCCGGCCCGAGATCTGCACGCTGGATTGCGGCACGATGAACTTTGCCGAGGCCGACTACGTGATGGTCAACACGCCCGGCATGCTGCGCGACATGGCCGCGCGGATGGCGGCCAGCGGCACGCGGATAGAGATCGAGGCATTCGATACCGGCCATCTGTGGTTTGCCAAACAGCTGGTGGCCGAAGGCGTGATCCCCGATCCGGTGCTGGTGCAGCTTTGCATGGGCGTGCCCTGGGCGGCGCCGGATGACCTGATGACCTTTCTGGCCATGGTGCAGAACGTGCCGGCGGGCTGGCACTGGTCGGCCTTTGGCCTGGGGCGGCACCAGATGCCCTATGTCGCGGCCTCGGTGCTGGCGGGCGGCAATGTGCGCGTGGGGCTGGAGGACAACCTCTGGCTGGAAAAGGGCGTGCTGGCGACGAATGCGCAACTGGTCGAACGCGCGGTGGGCATCATCCAGGGGCTGGGCGCGCGGGTCATCGGCCCTGACGAGGTGCGCGCGCGGCTGCAACTGGAAAAGCGGGCGCCCGCGTGAGGATGGGGGGCGTGAGGGGGCTGGCCATCGTGCTGCTGCTGGCGGTGCTGGCCGGTTGCGGCATCTACCGCGACACCGCGGTGCCGATGCAGCCCGTCACGCGGCTGGACCTGAACCGCTATGCCGGCACCTGGTATGAGATCGCGCGCTATCCGGTCTGGTTCCAGTCCGGCTGCACGGCGACGACCGCTACCTATCGGGTCACGGGGCCGGATACGGTCTCGGTGCTGAACCAGTGCCGCGAGGGCGCGCCGGACGGGCCGCGCCGGCAGATCGACGGCACCGCGCAGGTGGTGGGGCCGGGGCAGTTGTCGGTGCGGCTGGGCCGCGTGCCCTTTGCCGCGCCCTATCATGTTCTGTGGGTGGCGCCGGATTATTCGGCCGCCGTGGTGGGCGTGCCGCGGGGCCGTGCGGGCTGGATCCTGGCGCGCAGCCCACGCATGCCCGCCGTACAGCGCCAGCAGGCGGAGGCGGCGCTGGCGCGCAACGGTTATGATGTGACAAGGCTGATCGAGGTGGACCATGTGCGGTAAGGCGGCGATCATCGGGGCAGGGGTTATCGGTGCGGGCTGGGCCGCGCGCTTTCTGCTCAACGGCTGGGATGTTGCGGTTCATGACCCCGACCCGCAGGCGCCACGAAAGCTGGGCGCCGTGCTGGAGAACGCCCGCGCCAGCCTGCCCGCGCTGTGCGATGCCGCCCTGCCGGCAGAGGGGCAGCTTTCCTTCGCATCCAGCATCAAGGATGCCGTTCAGAACACTGATTACATACAGGAATCGGTGGCCGAACGGCTGGATCTGAAACATTCCATCCTTACCGAGATTCAGACCTGCGCACCCGGCGTGCCGCTGGGGTCGTCCACATCGGGCTTCACGCCCAGCGCGTTGCAGGACGGCGTGCCGGACCCGGCGTCCATCCTGGTCGCGCACCCGTTCAACCCGGTCTATCTTCTACCGCTGGTGGAGCTGGTTCCCAGCATGAAGACCGCACCGGAAGTTATTGACCGCACGAAGGAAATTCTGATCGGCCTGGGCATGTTTCCGCTGCATGTCCGAAAGGAGATCGACGCCCATATCGCCGACCGTCTGCTGGAGGCCGTGTGGCGCGAGGCGCTGTGGTTGGTCCAGGACGGCGTCGCCACGACCGAGGAAATCGACGAGGCCATCCGCATGGGGTTCGGTCTGCGCTGGGCGCAGATGGGCCTCTTCGAGACTTACCGGATTGCCGGGGGCGAGGCCGGCATGGCGCATTTCATGGCGCAGTTCGGCCCCTGCCTGACCCTGCCCTGGACAAAGCTGATGGATGTGCCCGACTACAATGACGCGCTGGTGGACCGGATCGCCGCGCAATCGGATGCGCAATCTGGCAGCCATTCGATCCGTGATCTGGAACGCATACGCGACCGCAATCTGGTCGGCATCCTGCGCGTGCTCAAGCAGAACGACTGGGGCGCGGGGCAGGTGCTGCGCGCCCATGATGCCCGGTTGGCCCAAGACGGTGACAGTGGCGGCGGCAGTGGCGGGGGCGCCTAGCCGCGCGCGGCCTTTACTCCGCGCGCAGCCGTTCCTGCAGGTCCTGCAGCACCGCCACGCGGATCGCCGAGGCCAGCCCCTGATCGCCGCGGCCGGCATCGATATGCGCTGCCAGCGTATTCATGGCCAGCCCCTTTCGGCGTGCAAGCGCCTGAAAAGCCAACCAGAACTCAGGTTCCAGCGAGACCGATGTCCGGTGCCCCTGCAGTGTCAGCGAATGTTTCTGCGGCCGGCCTTGCAACGGCTTCTCCCGTAATCGTTGCCGTAGCATGCCCTGCGCGCCGGCCCCCCGCAAGCGGGCGGTCATGCCGGGGGCGCATTGACTCGAATCGCGGCCTGTGGTTCACGCATGCCCATACCGTTGCATTTGCAATGAACCTGGAGGAGCCCGCCATGACCAAGCCGCTGAAGATCGACCGCATGCATCACGTCGCCTATCGCTGCAAGGACGCCAAGCAGACGGTGGAATGGTACGGGCGCATGCTGAACATGGATTTCGTTCTGGCCATCGCCGAGGACAAGGTCCCTTCGACCCATGAGCCCGACCCCTACATGCACATCTTTCTGGATGCAGGGCAGGGCAATATCCTTGCCTTTTTCGAACTGCCGACAAAGCCGGAAATGGGGCGCGACCCCAACACCCCCGTCTGGGTTCAGCATATCGCTTTCAAGGTGGCTGACCGGGACACGCTGGTCGCCTTCAAGGATCATCTGGAGGCCAACGGGGTAGAGGTGCTGGGCGTCACCGATCATTCGATCTTTCATTCCATCTATTTCTTCGACCCCAATGGCCACCGTGTGGAACTTGCCTGCCCGGACCCGGCGGAGGACGCGATGCTGGCAAAGCTGGACGCCGTGAAATGGGACATGCTGGAAGAATGGAGCCGCACGAAGCGCGCGCCCGCCCATGCCGACTGGCTGCATGCGAAGGAATTGCAAAAGCCGGGCGCCTGATCGGCGCGCCCCTCTTGCCGCGCGCGCCTTGCAGGGTGGCTGCCCCTGACGCTGCTTGCCAGTAGTGTTTCCCGGTGGTGCTTGCCGGTGCGGCATGGCTGCACTAAGCAGGGGGCAGGCATCTTTCCGGGGGTAACATGCGGATTCTGGTCACCAATGACGACGGCATCAATGCGCCGGGGCTGAAAGTGGCCGAGGCCATCGCCGCCGATCTGGCCGGGCCGGACGGCGAGGTCTGGGTCGTCGCCCCGGCCTTCGAGCAATCCGGCGTCGCGCACAAGATCAGCTATACCCACCCGATGATGATCGCCCAGCTGGGCCCGCGCCGTTACGCGGCCGAGGGCAGCCCGGCCGATTGCGTGCTGGCGGGATATTACGAGGTGCTGCAGGGCGCGCGGCCGGATCTGGTGATTTCCGGCGTCAACCGGGGCAACAACGCGGCCGAGAACACGCTTTATTCCGGCACCGTCGGTGGCGCGATGGAGGCTGCGCTGCAGGGCCTGCGGGCGGTGGCGCTGTCGCAATATCTGGGCCCTTTGACGGCCGATATGTCGGACCAGTTCGAACCCGCCATCGCGCATGGCACTGCCCTGGTGCGCAAGCTGCTGGATCAGGCGACCTGGGAGGGCGGCGATTACCGGCTGTTCTACAATGTCAATTTCCCGCCTGTCCCGGCCGCACAGGTCAAAGGCACGCGGGTCACCGCGCAGGGCTATCGCAAGGACACGTTCTTTGGGGTCGAGCCGCATATCTCGCCCTCGGGGCGGAAATTCCTGTGGATACGCGGTGGCCCGCAGCACCTGCCCACGGCCCAAGGCACCGATGCGGCGGCCAATCTGGCCGGCTATATCTCGGTCACGCCGATGCGCGCCGACCTGACTGCCCATGACACGCTGGACGCGTTGCGGGAAAGGCTGGAATGAGCGACCGGCCGGACCCTTCGGACGATCCCGCGCGGGGCGGCGAGGGCGGCCCGGTCAGCCGCGCCGAGCAGATCATGCGCTTCGTCTATACTCTCCGTTCGAAAGGCGTGCGCGACGCGGCGGTGCTGCAGGCGATGGAGCGCATCGACCGGGGCGCCTTTCTGCGCGGCGTCTTTGCCGAACGCGCCTATGACGACACGCCGTTGCCCATCGCCTGCGGGCAGACGATCAGCCAGCCCTCTGTCGTGGCGCTGATGACCGAGGCGCTGGAGGTCGGCCCGCGCGACAAGGTGCTGGAAATCGGCACCGGCTCTGGCTATCAGGCGGCGGTGCTCAGCCAGCTTGCGCGCCGGGTCTACACGGTCGAACGCCACCGCCGCCTGGTGGGCGAGGCGCGCGCCGTCTTCGACCGGCTGGGCCTGTCCAACATCACCGCCATCGCCGCCGATGGCAGCTTCGGCCTGCCCGAACAGGCCCCCTTCGACCGCATCATCCTGACTGCCGCAGCCGAAGACCCGCCTGGCCCGCTGCTGGCGCAATTGCGTCCCGGTGGCATCATGGTGGTGCCGGTGGGCCAGTCCGACACGGTGCAAAGCCTGATAAAGGTGCGCAAGTCCGAGGCCGGGCTGGATTACGAGGAGTTGCGCGCCGTGCGCTTCGTGCCCTTGCTGGAAGGCATGGCGCTGGACTGACGGATTGCCGGGTCAACGCGCGCGCGCGGGCGGAAAGGCGCGCAGGGCGGATCAAAAGCTTGCGTCCGGGCGGTCTTCTGCCACACAATAAGGTGATGGGCTGTTACAGGCCAACGGATGGCGGTATACTCTGGCATGACATCGGCGCGGGGCTGAACCGGGTTGGGCCCAGGTGGCGCGCGCGCCCTCACCCGCGGGTGATCAAAGCAGGAACGAGGCAGGAATGGGCGTTTTTCAAGCATGTGCAACAGCGCAGCGGCGTGCACAGGGGCCTGCCGGCAGCAGGGGGGGCGTGGCCGTTGCGCTCGCAACTGTTTCGCTTCTGGCGCTGACGGGGTGCGAGGGGGGCTTTCCCTCCGACTGGGACCTGCGCAGGGGCGATGGCTTCACCACCGCCGACGCCGCCCGCGATGTCAGCCCGGGCCGCCCGCGCCCGGATGACCGCGGCATCATCACCTATCCGGGCTATCAGGTCGTCGTCGCCCGGCGCGGCGAAACCCCGCAGGGCATCGCCCAGCGGCTGGGCATCGATGCCGCCGCCCTGGCCCGGCACAACGCGCTGGACACCGATACGCTGCTCAATGGCGGGGAAACGCTGGTCCTGCCCGGCAGCGCGCGGGCCGCGGAGGCCGACACGCCCGGCGCCGGGCCCCAGATCACCGAAACCCGGCTGGAGGGCACGCCGACCACCGCCGCCGAACCCCTGCGGCACACCGTCGAACGCGGCGAAACCGCGTTCTCCATCGCGCGGCTCTACAATGTCACGGCGCGCGCGCTGGCCGACTGGAACGGCCTGCCGGCGGATATGGCGGTACGCGAGGGTCAGGTGCTGCTGATCCCGGTGCCGCAAAGCGTCGCCGAGGCCGCCGATGACACCCGCACCGCGGCGGCCGCGCCGGCCGCGCGGGGCCCGGTCCCGATCGGGCCGACGGAGACGGCGACGGGCACGGGGCTCGCGGCGATGCGGGCGACGACCGCGTCGGTGTCGACCGAGACGCCTCCCGGCGCGTCGAACTGGAGGACGACGAGCTCCGCGCCCTCGCGCTCGGCGAGGTCGAGGATGTCGCCGATCTGTGCGACGACCGGCGGGTCGAGGAAGCCGCCGCGCAGCGGGAGGATCTCGA
>SKHK01000103.1 GCA_007117005.1 Paracoccaceae bacterium | reverse complement strand
TGGCGGCGGTTCTCGTCATCCGGGTCCAGCGCCAGGGCCATATGCAGCGCACCCGGCACGGCATCGGCAACCCGGCTGCCCCATTCGATCAATGTGGCCGCGCCCGCCATGACCTCTTCCAGCCCCAGGTCCTGGAACGCGTCCGGGCCGTCCAGCCGCCAGGCATCGACATGGACGATATCCAGCGGCGGGCCGGGGTGGATATGGGCGATCACATAGCTGGGGCTGGCGATGGGCGCGTTTGACCCCAGCGCCCCGGCCAGCGCGGCCACGAAAGCCGTCTTTCCCGCCGCCAGCGGCCCGTCCAGCAGCACCGCATCGCCCGCGCGCAGATGCGGCGCCAGCCGCGCGGCCAGCGCGCCGGTCGCGGCGAGATCGGCGCAGGTCAGGGTCAGGGGTGACGGCATGCGCGTCTTTCCGTTGCGGTCGATCACCCTTGGCAGGTCATCGGCGCCCCCCATACAGCCAGCACCCCGCTGCGGGCAAGGCACGACGGCAATCAAGAACCCGTCAAGGGACGCGGGGGGCTGCACCGGGCACCCTGTCCGGCGCTTGAACTCGCCCGCCCCCGGCGATAGGGTGCGCGCGAATTCGGCCACGGGGTTCCCCGGCGCCGCCCTGCCATGAGGATTGCATGTTCGTTTCACCCGCCTATGCCCAGGCCGCTGGCGATGCGCCCAGCCTGATTTCAACCCTGATCCCCTTTGTCCTGATCTTCGCGATCATGTGGTTCCTGCTGATCCGTCCGCAGCAGAAGAAGATGAAGGAACACCGCGCCATGGTCGAGGCGCTGCGCCGCGGCGATGAGGTGATCACCGCCGGCGGGCTGATCGGCAAAGTGACGAAGGTCAAGGAAGACGGCGAGGTCGAGGTCGAACTGGCCCAGGGCATGAAGGTGCGCGTGGTCCGCAACACGATCAGCGCCGTGACCTCGAAAACCGAGCCGGCCAAGGAATGACGGCCGCGCCACCCGCGCGGGTGGCGGGACGCCGAAACGACAGCGCCGCGCCTGCCCGCACCGGGCAGCGCGGCGCCTGAGCACAGATAAGGCTGACCATGCTGCAAATCGCCCTCTGGAAACGCCTGCTGATCATTCTGGTCTGCCTGTCGGCCGTGGCCATCGCGACGCCCAACCTGTTCTATGACCGGGTCGAGCGGCACAATGACGCGATGGCGCTGATCGACCAGGGCGAGGACACGCCGGAATTGCGCGCCGAACGCGCGCTGTGGCCGGATTTCCTGCCCTCTTTCCTGGTCAATCTGGGGCTGGACCTGCGCGGCGGCGCGCATCTGCTGGCCGAGGTGCAGGTGGCCGATGTCTATGCCGGCCGCATCGACGGGCTATGGCCGCAAGTGCGCGACCGTCTGCGCAGCGAGCGCAGCATCGTGGGCAATATCCGCCGCATGCCGTCGGACGATCCGGCGGTGCTGCGGGTGGCGGTGTCGAACCCGGAGGGGCTGGAACACGCGCTGGAAACCGTGCGCGAGATCGCCCGGCCCGTGCAGACCCTCACCGGCGCCGGCGCGCAGG
Organism: Paracoccaceae bacterium; assembly: GCA_007117005.1. Classification (GTDB taxonomy): domain Bacteria; phylum Pseudomonadota; class Alphaproteobacteria; order Rhodobacterales; family Rhodobacteraceae; genus Pararhodobacter. Next base: position 8,006 of record SKHK01000103.1, on the reverse strand, counting down.
ATCTGGAGGTGCGGCTCGATGGTGACGAGATCATCGTCACCCTGTCCGAGGCCGAACGTCTGGCGACCGACGAGCGCACCATGCGCCAGTCGCTGGAGATCATCCGCCGCCGCGTGGACGAGGCCGGCACGCGCGAACCGACGATCCAGCGTCAGGGCGCCGACCGCATCCTGATCCAGGTGCCGGGCGTCGGCTCGGCGCAGGAGTTGAAGGACCTGATCGGCACCACCGCACGGCTGACCTTTCACCCGGTGGTCGATGCAACCTCTGACGCCGACACCGTGCCCGGGCCGCGGCAGGTGATCTACCCTTCGGCCGACGAGCCGGGCCGCTTTTACGTGCTGGAACAGACACCAGTGGTCACCGGCGAGCAACTGGTCGATGCCCAGCCGGATTTCGACCAGAACAACCGCCCCGCGGTCAGCTTTCGGTTCAACCCGGCCGGCGGTCGCGCCTTCGGCGTCTACACGGCCGAAAACATCGGCAACCCCTTTGCCATCGTGCTGGATGGGCAGGTGATTTCCGCGCCGGTCATTCAAAGCCATATCCCCGGTGGGTCCGGCATCATCACCGGCCGTTTCACGGTCGAGGAAACGACGCAACTGGCCGTCCTGCTGCGATCGGGCGCGCTGCCGGCAGAGATGGTCTTTCTGGAAGAGCGCACCATCGGCCCCGAACTGGGCCAGGACAGCATCGATGCGGGGCGCGTGGCCGCGGTGGTGGCCATGGTCGCGGTGCTGGGCTTCATGATGCTCAGCTACGGCTTCTTCGGGCTGATCGCCAATATCGCGCTGATGCTCAACATTGCGATGATCTTCACGCTGCTGTCGCTGATCGGCGCCACGCTGACGCTGCCGGGCATCGCCGGGATCGTGCTGACCATCGGCATGGCGGTCGATGCCAATGTGCTGGTCTTCGAGCGCATACGCGAGGAATTGCGCACCGCGCGGGGGCCCGCGCGCGCCATCGAACTGGGCTATGAAAAGGCGCTTTCGGCTATTCTGGATGCCAACATCACCACCTTCATCACCGCCGCGATCCTGTTCGCGCTGGGTTCCGGCCCGGTGCGGGGCTTTGCGGTGACGCTGGGTCTGGGCATCATCACCTCGGTCTTTACCGCGCTATTCGTCACCCGCCTGATGCTGGTCTTCTGGTTCGAACGCCGGCGGCCCAAGACATTCGCGATCTGAGGAGCGCGCAGCGATGAAACTGAGCGGCATGAAGCTGAAACTGGTCCCGCATGGCACCACCATCGATTTCCTGGGCCACTGGAAGGTGTCCTTCGGGCTGTCCATGGTGCTGATGGTGGCCTCGGTCGTGGCCTTCCTGTCGATGGGGCTGAATTTCGGCATCGACTTTCGTGGCGGCACGTCGATCCGCACCGAGGCCACGCAGCCGGTGGACGTGGCCGCCTATCGCGGCGCGCTGTCCGAACTGGAACTGGGCGATGTGGCGATATCAGAGGTGTTCGACCCCACCTTTCGCGAGGATCAGAATGTCGCCATGATCCGCGTGCAGGCGCAGGAGGGGCAGGAATCGGTCACGCCGGAGGTGTTGAACCAGGTCGAGCAGGCGCTGCGCGTGCTGGACCCCACGCTGCGGTTTTCATCGGTGGAATCGGTAGGCCCGAAGGTTTCGGGCGAACTGATCCGCTCGGCGATCATTGCCGTGGTGGCAGCGCTGGCGGCTGTGCTGTTCTATATCTGGTTGCGATTCGAATGGCAGTTCGCCCTGGGCGCGGTGGCGGCGCTGGTGCATGACGTGGTGCTGACCATCGGCCTGTTTTCGGTGCTGCAGATCCGCTTCGACCTGGCAATCATCGCCGCCATCCTGACCATCGTGGGCTATTCTCTGAACGATACCGTGGTTGTCTTCGACCGGATGCGCGAGAACCTGATCAAGTTCAAGAAACGCGCGCTGATCGAGGTGATGAACCTGTCGCTGAACGAAACCCTGTCGCGCACGGTGATGACCTCTGTCACCACGCTTCTGGCGCTGGTCTCGCTGTTCGTGCTGGGTGGCGATGTGATCCGGGGCTTCGTCTTTGCCATGATCTGGGGCGTGATCGTGGGGACCTGGTCCTCGGTCTTTGTCGCCGCGGTGGTGGTCAAGCGGCTGGGCGTCAAGCGCGACTGGTCGAAAACCGATTCCGAGAAGGGCGGCACGCAGTTCTCTACCGAAAGCTGAGGGGCGCGATGCAGTTGCACGAGATCGATTTCGGCGCAGCCCGGCCGATCGAGGGCTACGGGCCGGGTTTCTTTCGTCTGGACGGTGTGGCGCATCCGGCCCCGGTGCTGATTGCCCCGGGGTTGCTGCGCACCTGGGGCGGGTATGAGGATGCCGCGACGCTGCTGGGACTGGCCGGTCAGGTGGATGTGCTCTTCATCGGCACCGGCGCAGAGATCGGGCACATCCCGGCCGGGCTGCGCGCAGAGCTGGAGGCGGCGGGCATCGGGGTGGAGATCATGGCCTCGCCCGCGGCCTGCCGTACCTATAATGTGCTGTTGTCAGAGGGGCGGCGCATCGCGGTGGCGTTGCTGGGGGTGTGAGGCGGCGCAGGGGGGCGCTGCCCCCCGCCCCTGCTGCGCAGGGACTCCCCCCGGAGTATTTTCGGCAAAATGAAGGAGGCGGGTTTGCTGCTGAGCGTTGAGGGGCTGGCTTGCACGCGCGGCGGGGTGCCGGTGCTGGAGGGGCTGGGCTTTGACCTGCCCGCCGGCCGGGCGCTGGCGCTGCGCGGGCCCAATGGCTGCGGCAAGACTACGCTGTTGCGCGTGCTGGCCGGGTTGCAGCCGGCGCTGGAGGGGCAGATCAGCGCGGCGCCGGATGCACTGGTCATGGCCGGGCATGCGGATGGGGTAAAGGCGGTACTGAGCGTGGCCGAAAATCTGGGTTTCTGGGCGGCGGTTTACGGCCAGAATACGCAGGGCCAGGACCGTGTGGCAGCAGCGATGGCAGCCTTGAACCTGACCGATCTGGCCGACCGCCAGGCGCAGCATCTGTCGGCCGGGCAGAAACGGCGGCTGGGGTTGGCGCGGCTTTTGGTCACAGGGCGCCCGGTCTGGCTGCTGGACGAGCCGACGGTGTCGCTGGACGTGGCCTCGGTGGCGGTGTTTGCAGATGTGGTGCGTGCGCATCTGGCGCAGGGCGGCGCCGCGCTGATCGCCACGCATGTCGACCTGAACCTGCCCGAGGCAGCGGTGCTGGACTTGGGCGCCTATCGGGCCGGGCCGCGGGCGCTGGACGGGTTCGATGCGGCCTTCGAGGGGCATTTCGGATGAACGCGATCCTGATCCGCGATTTGCGGCTGGCCTTTCGGGCCGGCGGAGGCTTTGGTCTGGGGCTGGGGTTTTTCCTGATCCTGGCGGTGCTGGTGCCGCTGGGTGTGGGGCCGGCACCGCAGGTGCTGGCGGTGATCGCGCCCGGCATCCTGTGGGTCGGCGCGCTGCTGGCCTGTCTGTTGTCGCTGGACCGGATCTTTGCGCTGGATCATGAGGACGGCAGCCTGGACCTGCTGGCCACCGCGCCGGTGCCACTGGAGGGCGTGGTGGCGGTGAAGGCCTTGGCGCACTGGCTGGTAACCGGCCTGCCGCTGGTTCTGGCTGCGCCGGTGCTGGGCGTGCTGCTGAACCTGCCCGCGCCGGCCTATGGCTGGCTGGTGCTGTCGCTGCTCCTTGGCACGCCGGCCTTGTCGGTGATCGGCGCCTTTGGCGCCGCGCTGACCGTGGGGCTGAAGCGCGGGGGTCTGTTGATGTCGCTTCTGGTCCTGCCGCTTTACGTGCCGACGCTGGTTTTCGGCGCCGAGGTGGTGACGCGCGGCGCGGCCGGCCTGTCCATCGCCACGCCGCTGGCGCTGCTGGCCGGCATTACCGCCGGATCGGCCGCGCTCTTGCCCTTTGCCGCCGCGCTGGCGCTGCGTATCAACCTGCGCTGAGGCGCGGAATTTCACGCCCTCGTGGCTTGAGGCATTTGCCGCAACCGACTAGGAAGAAGATCATGACAAGCCCTGCAAAACCGGCCTCGCTTTGGGAATACGCCAACCCGGTGCGCTTCATGCGTCTGTCGGACTGGCTGTTGCCGGTCACCGCCGTGGCCGCGGCGGTGCTGACCGGCATCGGGCTGGTCTGGGGCTTCTTCTTCACGCCGGATGACTTTCGCCAGGGCTCGACCGTCAAGATCGTGTTCCTGCATGTCCCCGCCGCGCTGATGGCGATCAATGCCTGGATCATGATGCTGGTGGCCAGCCTGATATGGCTGATCCGCCGCCACCATGTCAGCGCGCTGGCCGCCAAGGCCGCAGCCCCCGTCGGCGCCGTGATGACCGTGATCGCGCTTTATACCGGCGCGGTCTGGGGCCAGCCGATCTGGGGCACATGGTGGGTCTGGGACCCGCGGCTGACCTCATTCCTGATCCTGTTTCTGTTCTATCTCGGCTACATCGCGCTGTGGTCAGCGATCGAGGATGCCGACACCGCCGCCGATCTGACCGCCGTGCTGTGTCTGGTGGGGTCGGTCTTTGCGCTCTTGTCGCGCTATGCCGCGTTCTTCTGGACGCAGGGCCTGCATCAGGGCGCGTCGCTGTCACTGCAGCCCGGCACGCGGATGGACTGGGCCTACAAGGCGCCGCTTTACATCGCCATGGTGGGCTTCGGCCTGATCTTTGTGGCGCTGCTGCTGGCGGGCACGCGGGCGGAAATCAGGGCCCGGCGCATGAAGGCGCTGGTCGCGCGCGAAAGGATGCAGGGATGATGCCAGATCTGGGGCGCTATGCGGTCGAGGTGATGGCCGCCTATATCGGCTCGCTGGTGATGCTGGCGGGACTGGTGGGCTGGGTCTGGTGGCGCACGCTGCGCACCCGCCGCGCACTTGAAGAGATCGAGGCGCGCGCCCGGCGCCGCTGACGGACGGAGAACACAAGGATGCCGAAGCTGAACCCCCTCCTGCTGATCCCGCCAGTGGCGCTGGCCGGTTTCGTGGCCTTTGTCGCCATCGGCAATGTGCGTGAAGGCCGCGACGACCTGCCTTCGGGCCGCGCGGGCCAGGTGGCGCCCGTGGTGGCGCTGGAAGAGATGCCGGGCCGCACGCTGTTCGAGGATGGCATGATCCGCGAGGGCGAGGTGACGCTGGTCAATTTCTGGGCCTCCTGGTGCCCGCCCTGCCGGGCCGAACATCCGGTGCTGGAGGATCTGGCGGCCGAGGGGATCACCGTGCTGGGCGTGAACTATCGCGACCAGCCGGACCGCGCCGATGCCTTCCTGCAGGAACTGGGCGATCCCTACCGCGCCGTGGGCGCCGATCCGCGGGCGCGGATGGGGCTGGACTGGGGCGTGGTGGGCCTGCCGGAGACCTTTGTGCTGGACGGTCAGGGCAATGTGGTGCTGCGCTATGCCGGACCGATCACCACCGAGATCGTGGAAAGCCGCATCCGCCCGGCCATGGCGCAGGCAGCGGGCGAATAGGTGCGATGGCCCAGCCGCCCGATGACACTGCGCCCGATGACACTGCGCCCGATGACATTGCACTGACGCAGGACGGGCTGCCAGCGCGGGGCACGGGGCGCGTTCTGCTGCTGGCCTGCGGAGCGCTGGCGCATGAGATCCTGGCGCTGAAGGCCGCGAATGGCTGGGACCATCTGGACCTGCATTGCCTGCCTGCCAACCTGCATCTGTGGCCGGATCGGATACCGGACGCGGTAGAGGCGGCAGTACAGGCGCACCGCCCGCGCTATGACAGCATCTTCGTGGTCTATGCCGATTGCGGCACCGGCGGGCTGTTGCAGGCGCGCTGTGCCGCGCTGGGGGTAGAGATGGTGGCGGGCCCGCATTGCTACGCCTTCTATCAGGGCGTGGATGACTTTGCCGCCCGCGCCGAGGACGAGATCACGGCCTTCTACCTGACCGATTTTCTGGTCCGCCAGTTCGACGCCTTCGTCTGGCGCCCCATGGGCTTTGACCGGCATCCGCAACTGATTGCACAGATGTTCGGCAATTACGAAAAGCTGGTCTATCAGGCCCAGACCGATGACCCGGCCCTGGATGCGCGGGCGCGGGACCACGCGGCGCGGCTGGGCCTTGCCTACGAGCGGCGCTTTACCGGCTATGGCGATCTGACCGGGGCGCTGGCCCGCGCGGCGCAGGCTTCTGCGCCGTCAGACAGCAGGTAGCCGGCCCCCCTGCCCCGCCCTGCCTGCCTTGCCCTCCTGCCCCGCCCCACCGGCTGAGCGCCCGCATGCCGATCAATTCCGCAGCAGCACGACCCGAATCCCTGCGCTTGCATGCGGGCGAGTGTTGTATCGGCGCCGGTCAGCCCCTAACGTGACCGATACGCAGTCGCGCCCGGATACAAAGATGAGCCGCAAGCCGAACGAATTGCCGGAAACCACCCTGGTGCCGCGCCTGTCGCTGGTCGAACGCTACCGGCTGCAGACCTGGTTTCTGGGCATCATCGCCTTTGCCGTGGTGCTGACCCTGCTGGTGCAGGCGCGGTTCATCCTGATCTCGCTGGTCATCGCCATCATCCTGTTCTCGTTGACGACCGATGCCATCAATTCCATCTCCCGGCTGCGCATCGGCAGCTGGCGGATCACCAACTGGCTGGCCTCTACCGTGGCCTTTGCGCTGATCGCCGTGGTGTTGCTGACACTTTCGGGCATCATCCTGGCGCAGATCAACACGGTGGTGACGACCACCGTTTCCTACACCGATCAGGCGGTGGCGGCGATCGCCCAGATGTTCGCCTGGATGGGCCCGGATACCGAGGCGGCGGTCGCGGCCTCGATCCGGTCGATCGAACTGTCTGGCTATATCCGCACCGCCGCCGGGCAGGCGGGGAATGTGGTCTCGGCCACCACGCTGGTGATCCTTTTCGTGGGCTTCCTCTTTGCCGAGCGCATCTGGTTCGGCACCAAGCTGGAAAACCTGATGGAGGACCGGGCAAAGGCCGAGCGCGTGGGCCGCATCATCCGCTCGATCATCCGGCGCGTGAACCACTACCTGCTGGTCAAGACCGGGGTCAGCGCTGCCACCGGCGTGGCGGTCTACCTGGTGATGCGCTTCTTTGACCTGGAATTCGCCGCGGCCATGGCGATTCTGACCTTCGTGCTGAACTACCTGCCGTCGGTGGGGTCGATCATCGCCACCTTCCTGATCGCGCTGGTGGCCTACATGCAGTTGACCGAACCGGCAACGGCACTCCTTATCTTCGTGCTGGTGGGCATGCTGCAATTCATGCTGGGCTCGGTCATCGACCCCATGCTGATGGGCAGAACACTGCGAGTCTCGTCTTTCGGAATCATCATTTCCATGGCCTTCTGGGGGGCGCTTTGGGGGGTACCGGGCATGTTCCTTGCGGTGCCGATCATGGTGGCCACGATGATCGTCTGCTCGCATATCCCCTCGGCCCGGGCTGTCGCCGTACTGCTCTCGCGCGAGGGGTTGCCGGAACTGGAACCCGAGGATCAACTCATCACCACCCCTGCGGCGCGCCACGCGGCCGAATAGGCCGGCTCCATGCACGGGTCCTATGCGCGGGCACCATGCACGGGCGCCCAGGACTGCAGCTTGTACAAAATGCGATCCATGATCGTGCAACGACTGCCCAAAGACCACCCGCCAAGGCGCGGAAGAAGCTGGCGATGGCGCGATCAAACAGAGGGTTGGCGCACCTAGAGGGAATTTGTTCAACCTCCCGCTTTGCCGCGCTTGAGGACTGGGAACGTGATCTCGCATCTGTAGACTTCAAGAGTCTGAGGTGTGAAAATGACAACCTCAGACAATGAATCCAATAAGGTAGAGATCACGGCAAAACCAAAGGCGCTGCCGCCCTACTTGATCCGGCTAACCTTCGAAGAGCGCGCAGCGCTTGAGAATGCCGCTGCAGGAATGCCGCTCGGGGCGCCCGCCGGTCTTTTCAGATGCGGCGATTCAGTTCTGCCTGTCGATCAAGGCGTTGTTCAAGCTGCCACTCAGGCAAACAGCCGGAATGGTCGCGAGCCTCCTGCGGCTCTCAGG
>SKHK01000157.1 GCA_007117005.1 Paracoccaceae bacterium | reverse complement strand
CGTGCCTGCGTTCGTTGCCGTGCCCGCATCGGCCTCGCGGCGGTCTTCCAGTTCCTCGGTGCCGTCCTTCACGCCCTTCTTGAACGCGGTGATGCCCTTGCCCACCTCGCCCATCAGCCCGGCGATCTTGCCCCGGCCGAAAAGCACCAGAACCACGATTGCAATCAGCAACAGGCCCCAGGGCCCGGCATTGTTGATGAAAAGCGGCGTTACCATCTGCGCGGTCAGCATCCTTGCCTCCTGATCCATCGGCTTGCGGCAGGCCGCCCGCTGCGCCCTGCCCTGATGCCCCTGTTCTATGTCGCACCCTGCGCGCCGCAAAGGCCGAATCCGGGCCGAAGGGACTGGTGGGCGCGCTCTGCTGACAGTATTTTGTCAGTTGCAATGGCAGCAGGCAGCGCATGAAACGCGATCAACGGCTTTACGATCTGGTGCAGATCATGCGCGACGGGCGGCTGCGCACCGCACAGGAACTGGCGCAGGCGCTGGGGGTGTCAAAGCGCACCATCTGGCGCGACATGGCGATGATGGCCGCCACCGGCCTGCCGGTGGAGGGCGAGCGCGGCCTGGGCTACATCCTGCGCGAGCCGCTGGTCCTGCCGCCCACGGTTCTGACCCCGGACGAGCTGGCCGCGCTGGTGCAGGCGCTTCAGGCGCTGGGCGGGCAGGCGCAGGACCCCCGCGCCCGCGCCGCCCGCAGCCTGCTGAACAAGATCGCAACCCTGCTGCCCCAGGCCGGTATCCCGCCACAGACGGAATAGACGCCGTCCCGGGCGAAGGGTGGCCGCGGATTGGGGCGCGGCTACATCGTCAGGTTGTTCACCCCGCCATCGGGCATGATGTTCTGCCCCACGATGAACCCGGCATGGACCGAGCACAGGAACGCGCAGGTGGCGCCGAATTCCGCGGCGGTGCCGTAACGGCCCACGGGCAGGCTGGCCTCGCGGCGGCGGCGGGCCTCGGCCGGGTCGATGCCTTCGCGCGCGGCGGCGGCCGTGTCCAGCGAGCGGCCGCGGTCGGTGTCATGGATGCCCGGCAGCAGGTTGTTGATGGTCACGCCATGCCCCGCCACCTGCCGCGCGGTGCCGGCAACGAACCCCGTCAGCCCCGCGCGCGCGCTGTTGGACAGGCCCAACTGCGGGATCGGCGCGCGCACCGACTGCGAGGTGATATTGACCACCCTGCCCCAGCCGCGTTCCATCATCCCCGGCAACAGCGCCTGCATCAGCGCGATGGGTGTCAGCATGTTGGCATCCAGCGCGGCGATGAAATCATCGCGCGACCAGTCGGACCAAAGGCCCGGCGGCGGGCCGCCGGCATTGGTGACCAGAATATCCACCTCGCCCGCTGCCGCCAGCACCGCCGCGCGCCCGGCCTCGGTGGTGATATCGGCCGCCACCGCCGTCACACCCACGCCATGGCGATTGCGCAGGGCCTCGGCGGCATCCTCCAGCGCCTCGGCCCCGCGGGCGTTGATCACCAGATCGACCCCGGCCTCTGCCAGCGCCTCGGCGCAGCCAAGCCCCAGCCCCTTGCTGGACGCACAAACCAGCGCCCGCTTTCCCCTGATCCCCAGATCCATCATCGCGTCCTTTCCCTTGTCCGATATACTGATCCGATACCCTGATCCGATACCCTGGGCGGCAATGGACCCCGGAAGGTGGCGAAACGCAACCGTCAGGTGCGCGCCGCGCTTGATCGGTGGGCCGGGCTGGGGCAAGAGAAGAAAGGGCGCCTGCGGGGGCCAAGGCGGCAACAGGCTGGTCCCGCCAAGGAAAGCGGGCTGCGTTGCCCGAAACGAATGACGGGATGGACGCATGACGCGAGACGCTCCAGGCGAACGCCCCCCGGCCGCCCGTTCCCCTGTCCTGCAGGCGGCGGCGCCGCGCGGGATGACGCTGCGGGTGTTCGAGGCCGCCTGCCTGCCGGTCGATCTGGGCGCGAATGGCGGTGACCCGCTGCCGCTGCCGGGCGACAGCGTCGATGGCGACTATTACCGGCTGGACCCGCAAGCCGATATCCGAAAGCTGACCCTGACCCTGCCGGACAAGGCGACACGGCAGGCCGACGCCCCCGACACGGGCGCGCCCGGTGACGACCAACCGGCGGGCCATGTCGCCGAGGGCTCGCCCACGGGGCGCGCCGGGGCGCCGGTCTGGCTGCGCGGGCGCATCTCTCTGATGGCGCCGGATGGCGACCGGGCCGAGGTGCTGGTGCTGGAAACCCCGGCGGGCAACAGCGGCCTGGGCAGCGACGGGGGCAGCAACGGGGGTGCCAACGGGGGCCTCGCCCGTCTGGCGCTGCCGCTTTCACCTCTGCGCCCGGGGCAGGTCTATACCCAGATCGGCGCCGATACCGCGCCCGGGCCGATCCGGCTGGCCGACATGGCCGCCGGCGCCTTTGCCACCGGCACGCTGATCGCCATGGCCGATGGCAGCCAGCACCCGGTCGAACGGCTGGCCCCCGGCATGAGTGTCATCACCCGGGACCACGGCCCCCAGCCGCTGCGCTGGGTCGGCTCGGTCACGTTGCGGGCGCAGGGCGCCTTTGCCCCCGTCACGCTGCTGCCCGGTGCGATGGGCAATCCGCGCCCGCTGGTCGTCAGCCCGTATCACCGGCTGTTTCTCTACCGCCGTGATGCCAGGGCGCTGGCCGGGGCGGCGGAATTGCTGGTGCAGGCGCGGCATCTGACCGACGGGCGGCTGATCCTGCGCCGCGAAGGGGGCTTCGTGACCTATCACAGCCTTGTCTTTGACCGCCATGAGGTGATTTATGCGCAAGGGGTGCCTTGCGAGAGCCTGCAGCTTTGCCCGCATACGCTGACCCGCCTGCCCGCCGATCTGGCCGATGCGCTGCAAGAGCGCTTTCCCGGTCTGGATCAGAACCGCCACGCCGGACTGGATGTCCCGCCCGAGATCGCCTCCGTGCTGGTCGACCGCGAGCCGTAAGCGCCCGCGACATGCCGCCCCGCCCGGGTTGCTCTGCCCACCGCCCCGATCGCCCCTTGCTGTCACCGCGCCACCCACAGGACGCCAACAGGACCCTGCCGCTCATGCCCCGCCCCGCCGTGATCGCCGCTACCGACCGGACGCATCGCTCTGCGCATGTGATCGACCGGGCGGCTGCCATGGCCGGGATGCTGGACGCAAGGCTGATCCTGGCGCATGTGGAAGCAACCCCGCCAGCGGCCGGGCCACAGGGTGAAATGCCCGCCACGGTCAGAAAGCGCCCACTGGGCGGGCTGGGCAGGAAACTGAAGAAAGCGATCACCACCGCAGAGCCCCTGCAAACGCTGGAGGCGCTGGAAAGCCACCTGCACCACGTGCAGCCGGATGCCCAGATTCAGCAACTGCGCGGAGATGATGTGGCCGGTGAACTGGCCGCCCTGGCCGGGCGCGAGGGGGCGGCGCTGGTGGTGCTGGGCCTGCACCGCGAACGCCGGGTGCTGGATGCGCTGCGGCTGACCACGATGGAGCGCATCGTGCAGAGGCTGTCGGCGCCGGTGCTGGTGGCCGTGAAACCGCCGCAGGGGGCCTATCGGTCGGTGCTGGCGCTGACCGACTTCTCGCCCGGTTCGGCCGCCGCGTTGGCCATGGCCGCCCGGCTGGCCCCCGACGCCCGCTTTCACGCGCTGCACGGGCTGGCCCTGCCGCTGGGCGCGCGCTTCAGCCGCGACGATCCGGCCTGCGACGCAGCCATCACCCAGGCCGAACAGGCGCGCGACGGGTTCCTGGCCACGCCAGGCCTGCCCGGGCTGGCCGAACCGCCGCTGATGGTGCCCGGCAATCTGCATGACCTGCTGGGCCTGCGCTGCGGCGAACTGGGCGCGGATCTGCTGTGCGTCGGCCTGAATTCAGGCCGTGACGGCTACCGGCTGGGCCATTACGCGCGCGACCTGATGCGCGCGCCGCCCATCGACCTGCTGATCGGCCGCGCCGACTGAGCCGGCGCTGCGGGCAAGCACCGAGGCAGTGCCGCCCGCCTCAGCCTCTTCAGCTTTTGTTGCCGATGGGGCCGAAGCGCGTGCGCAGCGCCTCGTCCACGCGTTCGGGCACGAATTTCGCCACATCCCCGCCCAGCCGCGCGATTTCCTTGACCAGGCGCGAGGCCACGGCCTGCCGCCGCGCCTCGGCCATCAGGAACACCGTCTCGATCGACGAATCAAGCGCCCGGTTCATGCCGACCATCTGGAATTCGTATTCGAAATCGGCCACCGCGCGCAGGCCGCGAATGATGATCGACGCGCCGACGTCGCGGGCGCAGTCGATGAGCAAGTTCTCGAACGGGTGCACCACGATCTCGATGCCCAGCTCGGCGCTGAACCGGCCGCATTCCTGCTCGATCATCGCCACCCGTTCCTCCAGCGAAAAGAGCGGCCCCTTGTCGCGGTTGATGGCGACGCCGATCACCAGCCTGTCGACCAGCCTGCTGGCCCGGTGGATGATGTCCATATGGCCAAGCGTCAGCGGATCAAAGGTGCCGGGATAAAGGCCGATGCGCATGGGGGTCTCCTGCGTTCCTGGGCGGCCGGGGCCGCGAGGCGGGGTGCTGTCACGGTTTGCTTTCCGGGCCGGGCTGGCGGTGCACGCAACATCATTGCGCGCCGGGATGCAAGGGGCGGCGCCCCCTGGCGCGCGTGGTCACGCCCTGGCGCGCCTTTTCAATAGCCCATGATCATGCCGGTCAGCGCGTCCTTTTCCAGTTGCAGTTCAGACAGGCGCGCGGCCACCACATCACCGATGGAAATGACGCCCACCATTTGCGAGCCATCCATCACCGGCATGTGCCGAAAGCGGCGCTTTGTCATCGTGTCCAGCACGTTGTCGGCCTTGTCCTCGGGCGCGCAGCCGTAGATCTGACGGGTCATCACGGCATCGACCCGGTCGGTCAGGCAGCCGGTGCCGCGCTTGCCCAGTTCACGCACGATGTCGCGCTCGGACAGGATGCCGCGCACCGTCTTGCCGTCGTCAGAGACGATGACAGCACCGATACGCCGCGCGGCCAGCAATTCGGCGGCATCGGCGAGGCTTGCCTCCGGGGCGATGGTCACCACCCCGCCAGCCTTGTTTTTCAGGATCTGCTTAACAAGCATGCGCGCGGCCCTCCCTGCCCCGGCGACGCCCGTTTTCGGCGTCTGTCGATCCCCAAGGTCCACGGCAGGCGGCGACCTGTCAAGCGTCGCGTGCCCGCCCCCGCTTTCCGGCGCCAGGAAGCGGGGGCGGGATGCGAGGGGCGGGAAGCGGGGCCAGAAACGGGGGGGTCTCCCCGTCAGGGCCGCGGGACGAAGGGCATGCGCATCTCTTCCAGGCAGGCCGGGTTCTCGGCGCCAGACCCGCGGATGATCAGCGTGTCCTCTTCGAAGGCCAGCCGCGCGGGGCACCGGTTCGACCCGTAGACATTGCGCAACCGCGTGCCCACCTGAGGCTGCGGCCCGAAACGCACGTTCAGGCTGTCCAGGCCGCCGGCAAGCATGAAGATGATCTGCGCAGGGGCCTCGCGCACGGCGGCGCCGTCATTTTGGCGAAAGACCATCATCTCGACCGTGGCGGCGACGTGATAGTCGCTGAAGGATTCGACCCTGACACGCAGCGGCCATTCGCGCTGACCGTCGCGGCTGTTGTCGACCGGGCCGATCTGGCTGCCCTCGATCCAGGTGCCAAGCTCTATCCCTTCCAGCATGGCGCGGAAGGGCGCCAGGAGAGGCTCCCGCTCGGCGGCAAAGACATCCGGCCGCACCAGGCGGAACCGGCACTGCACACCATCGGTGCCGGTCAGCACCGCGATGCCGTCTTCCTCGCCCGCTTGCAGTCGCATGCGGTCGAAGAAACCCACGTTGCCGGGGCGATCCAGCCATTCGACATGCCTGAGGAATATCACGTCGTTGCGTTCGTTGTAATTGGCGTTGACGGTATAGCTGCCCCCGGGCAGGCCGAAGCCCTCGGCCTCGGCAAAAATATTGCGTCGCTCCACATAAGTGAGCGTCTGAAAGGACAGCGTGCCATCCAGATGCATATGCTCGTCGCCCGGCTCCAGATTCAGCCTGACTTCCATCTCTTCATTGCGGCAACTGCGCATGCCGGCCCATTCGCCGCCATAGGTGGCGACGAATTCCGCCATCTCGGCCTCGCGCCGGGCGGCCATGCGCGCCATTGCCGCTTCGGCCTCGGGCGTGCCAAGCAGCAGGACGGTTCGGTCATTGATGCGCAGGCGCTGAAGGATCTCGCCGGGATCATTCCGCATGTCGGGGTCGGCATAGGTGATCTGGACCTCGGTCATGCCGGGGCCTGTCAGCACCTCGGCCACGCCCTCCAGCAGGGTGGTGCGGTCAGGGTCGGCCACCATGTCCAGGATCATGTAGTCCGGGCTTTCATCCACGATCACGAACCGCGCCACACGCCCGCGCACCGCGGCGGTGAAGGGCTGAGTCACCGCCCGCATGATACCGCGGCTTTCCTCCTCCGGCGCGCCCAGCGTGACGTCGTCCAGCACCCAAGGGCCGCGGCGCAGATCCTGGCCGACGGCCTCGACCACGGCGGCCTGCATGTCGGCATCGGCCCGCGCGACGCCCGGCAGGCTGCCGGCGGCAAGAAACGCCGCCATCGTCAGGGCAAGGGCGGTTTGTAGAATTCGGATCATTCCTGAACGTCTCCCGGTTCAATGCGCAGGGGTCTGACCCTAGTGCGCGCGGCCGCATCCCGTCAAGATTATCGCCGCAGATCAACGCGCTTGCCCTCACGGTCTGCCTGCGACGCGAAGTGGCGGGCGGGTCAGCGACGGTTCCCCCTCTTCACCCTGCGGCAAGTTCGGTATAGAGCCATGACAAAAGCGAAGAAGGAGACGCCCATGCGCGAGATTGGTCACTGGATTGACGGCAAGCTGGTTTCGGGTGGCTCGGGCCGCACGGCCGATGTCATGAACCCCGCCACGGGCGAGGTGCAGGCCCGCGTGGCACTGGCCACGAAGGCGGAACTGGACGCCGCCGTGGCATCCGCCGCCAGGGCGCAGGTGGCCTGGGGCGCGACCAATCCGCAGCGCCGGGCGCGGGTGATGATGGAACTGGTGCGGCTTATCAACCGCGACATGGACAAGCTGGCCGAGGCGCTGTCATCCGAACACGGCAAGACCTTCCCCGACGCCAAGGGCGACGTCCAGCGCGGGCTGGAGGTGATCGAATTCTGTATCGGCGCGCCGCATCTGCTGAAGGGCGAGTTCACCGATTCGGCCGGCCCCGGCATCGACATGTATTCGATGCGCCAGCCGCTGGGCGTGGTGGCCGGCATCACGCCGTTCAACTTTCCGGCGATGATCCCGCTGTGGAAGATGGGCCCGGCGCTGGCCAGCGGCAATGCGATGATCCTGAAACCCAGCGAGCGCGACCCCTCGGTGCCCTTGATGCTGGCTGAACTCTGCAAGGAAGCCGGGCTGCCCGACGGGGTGCTGCAGGTGGTCAATGGCGACAAGGAATCAGTGGACGCGATCCTGGATAACGAGACCATCCAGGCGGTCGGCTTTGTCGGCTCCACGCCCATCGCGCAATACATCTACAGCCGCGCCACGGCGAACGGCAAGCGCGCGCAGTGCTTCGGCGGCGCCAAGAACCACATGATCATCATGCCCGATGCCGACATGGATCTGGCCGCGGATGCGCTGGTCGGCGCAGGCTACGGCGCGGCCGGTGAGCGTTGCATGGCGATCTCGGTTGCCGTGCCGGTGGGCGAGGGCACGGCCGAGGCGCTGCGCGAGCGGCTGGTGCCGAAGATCGAGGCGCTGAAGGTCGGTCCCTGGACGGCCGGCGATGATGTGGATTTCGGCCCGGTGGTCACGAAGGCCGCAAAGGAGAACATCCTGCGGCTGGTCGAGACCGGGGTGCAACAGGGCGCCGAACTGGTGGTGGACGGGCGCGATTTCAGCCTGCAGGGCTACGAGAACGGCTTCTTCGTCGGCGCGCATCTGTTCGACCATGTCACGCCCGAGATGGACATCTACAAGACCGAGATCTTCGGCCCCGTGCTGTCGATGGTGCGCGCGGCCAGCTATGAGGAAGCGATCGGCCTGGCGATGGACCACGAATACGGCAATGGCACCGCGATCTTTACCCGCGACGGCGATGCCGCGCGCGATTTCGCGGCGCGGATCAATATCGGCATGGTGGGGATCAACGTGCCGATCCCGGTGCCGCTGGCCTATCACACCTTCGGCGGCTGGAAGCGCTCGGGCTTCGGCGATCTGAACCAGCACGGCCCGGATGCGTTCCGTTTCTACACCCGCACCAAGACGGTGACATCGCGCTGGCCAAGCGGGATCAAGGAAGGGGCCGCCTTCAACTTCAAGGCGATGGACTGAATGGAGAGGCTGGGGGCATTCTGCCCCCAGACCCCCTGAGAGTATTTTCGGCAAGATGAAGGGGCGGCGCCTTTCGGGCGGCGCCATGGCAAGGGGAGTGCCATGGATTTTGCGCTGAGCGAGGAGCAGCAGGCCATTTTCGACATGGCGCGCGAGTTCGGGGCCGAGCATATCGCGCCCTTCGCCCGCGACTGGGAGCGCGAGGGCACGATCCCGCGCGAGCTTTGGGGCAAGCTGGCCGAGCTGGGTTTCGGCGGGCTTTATGTGAGCGAGGAAGCGGGCGGCGCGGGGCTGAGCCGGCTGGATGCGGTGCTGGTGTTCGAGGCGCTGTCGATGGCCTGCCCCTCGGTCGCTTCCTTCCTGTCGATCCACAACATGTGTGCGGCGATGCTGGACCGCTTCGGCAGCGATGATCTGAAGGCGCGGGTACTGGAGCCGGCCATCGGGCTGGAAAAGGTGCTCAGCTACTGCCTGACAGAACCCGGCGCGGGCTCGGACGCCGCCGCGCTGCGCACGCGGGCGGAAAAGACGAACGCGGGCTATGTGCTCAACGGGACCAAGGCCTTCATCTCGGGCGGCGGGTATTCGGATGCCTATGTCGTCATGTGCCGGACGGGGACCGAGGGCGCGCGCGGTATTTCCACGCTGGTGGTGGAGCATGGCGCCGAGGGGCTGAGCTACGGCGGCCTGGAGGACAAGATGGGCTGGCGCGCCCAGCCCACGCGGCAGGTGCAGTTCGACGATTGTTTCGTGCCCGGCGAGAACCTTGTCGGCACCGAGGGCGACGGGTTCAAATACGCCATGATCGGGCTGGATGGCGGGCGGCTGAATATTTCCGCCTGTTCCCTGGGCGGCGCGCAGGCGGCGCTGGATGCCACGTTGGCCTATATGGGCGAGCGCCGCGCCTTCGCGCAGACGCTGGACCGGTTCCAGGCGCTGCAGTTCCGGCTGGCGGATCTGGAGATCGAATTGCAGGCCGCGCGCGTCTTTCTGCGTCAGGCGGCCTGGAAGCTGGACCAGGGCGCGCCGGATGCGACGAAGCATTGCGCGATGGCCAAGAAATTCGTCACCGAGGCCGGCAGCCAGGTCGCCGATCAATGCCTGCAACTGCATGGCGGCTATGGCTATCTGGCCGATTACGGGATCGAGAAGATCGTGCGCGACCTGCGGGTGCATCAGATCCTGGAGGGCACGAACGAGATCATGCGCCTGATCGTGGCGCGGACCATGCTGGCGGAGCGGGGCTGATGGAAGAGGTTCTGATACGGCGCGAGGGGGCGGCGGGCTGGATCACGCTGAACCG
>SKHK01000247.1 GCA_007117005.1 Paracoccaceae bacterium | reverse complement strand
TGCGTTGGCAGCAAGAGCCGTGCCTGCACAGGCGTGCGCAAGGGCCGGCCATCCAGCAGCACGGCATGCCCGTCCGGCCCCGCCTGGGTGGTGACGTCCTGCCAGAAGACCTTTTTCGCCCAACCCGTCATGGCGCCGGGTCGAAGGGGTTGTCCGGGGCATCCCCCTCGCGCCAGCCGACAGCAGCCCAGGTCCGCGCCATATGCACCGGCAGGGGCGCGGTCAGATGCAGCATCGCCCCCGTGACCGGGTGCTCCAGCCGCAGCGAGCGGGCATGCAGATGCAGCTTGCGGCTGATCTCGCCCCCCAGTTGAGCGCCCCAACCGGTGCCCGGGTTCTCTTGCCCGGACCCGCCATATTTGCCGTCGCCCGCGATGGGATGGCCCAGTTCGGCCATATGGGCGCGCAGCTGATGGGTGCGGCCGGTGATGGGCGACAGCGCCAGCCAGGCGGCGCGGTTGCCCAGCCGTTCGATGACCGCGTAATCGGTGATCGCCGTCTTCGCGCCCTCGGTCGCGGCGACCTGGTCGGGGTGGATGCAGCGCATCTTCTCGGCCCCTGCGCCGCCGGCCTTTACCAGCCCGTAACGCACCGTGGCCATGGCCGGGCTGGGCACGCCAGCACAGACTGCCCAGTAGATCTTTTGCGTAGCGCGGGCGCGGAACGCCTCGCCCAGTCGGCGGGCCACGCGCGGGGTGCGCGCCAGCAGCATCAGACCGGATGTATCCTTGTCCAGCCGATGCACCAGAACCGGGCGGTCCTTGTAGCCGAACATCAGCGCCCCGGTCAGCCCGTCCACATGCCGATTGCCCTGGCCCGAGCCGCCCTGCGACGGCAGCCCTGGCGGCTTGTTCAGCGCGATGATGTGCTGGTCCTTCCAGATCACGGCGGCCTGGATCATCGCGGCATCGTCAGCCGATGGCCCCTGCACCGGCGCGGCGGGCCGGGGCGGCGGGGCGTCCGGCAGGGGCGGGATGCGCACGCTCTGCCCGGCCTCCAGCCGTGTGGCGGCCTTTACCCGGCCGCCATCGACGCGCAATTCGCCCTTGCGGCACAGCCGCTCCACCATCGCCTGATTGAGCTGCGGAAAGCGCCGCTTCAGCCAGCGATCCAGCCGCTGCTCGCCCTCATCGGGGCCGACGACGACCTGCTGAACCCCGCTCATGAGAACAACGCCCGACCGATCGCCATGCCCGCCACACAGGCGCCGATCGACAGCACCACCGTGCCCAGAACATAGCTGGCCGCCAGCGCCGCCTCGCCGCGCTCCCACAGGCGCAGGGCATCCAGCGCATAGGTGGAAAACGTGGTATAGGCACCCAGAAAGCCGACCAGCAGTGCCGGCGCAAAGCGGGCGATGTCACGGTCGATCAACAGCGCGGCCAAGAGGCCCATCAGAAACGACCCCAGCCCGTTCACCGCCATCGTGCCCACCGGGAAATGCGGGCCGAACAGCCGAAAGGACAGCGTCTGAGTCCCGAAACGCGCCATCGCGCCCAGCGCCCCGCCAATTGCCACCTGTGCCAGCATGCCCCACATGCGCCTCTCCTTTCCGCGGGTGCACCGTGATGTCAACCGGCAATAGCGGGCGACGGTCAGCCCCTGTCTGCCCGGCGTGCGCGCTGTTTCGTAAACCAGGCCACCCGCTTGGCCAGTTCCCGCTCGAACCCGCGTTCGGGCGGGGCGTACAGAACCGGGCGCTTCACCCCGTCCGGAAAATAGTTCTGGCCGGAAAACCCGTCCGGCGCGTCATGGTCGTATTCATACCCCGCGCCATAGCCCTGTTCCTTCATCAAGGCGGTGGGCGCATTCAGGATATGCGCGGGCGGCATGGCGGAACCGGTCTTAATCGCAAGCGCCTGCGCAGCCTTGAAGGCCACATAGGCGGCGTTGGACTTCGGCGCGAGGGCCAGATAGATCACCGCCTGAGCCAGAGCCAGGTCGCCCTCGGGGCTGCCCAGCCTCTCGTAGACCTGCCAGGCATCCATGCAGACCGCCTGCGCCTGCGGATCGGCCAGGCCAATGTCTTCGACCGCCATATGGGTGATGCGGCGGGCCAGATAGCGCGGGTCCTCGCCACCGGCCAGCATCCGCGCCAACCAGTAGAGCGCGGCATCGGGGTCGGACCCGCGCACGGATTTGTGCAAGGCGGATATCAGGTTGTAGTGCTGATCTCCGGCGCGGTCATACTGCACGGCGCGGCGCGCCAGTCGCTGGGCCAGCGCATGCGCGTCCAGTGGCACGCTTTCGCCCCAGGCCATTACCTGTTCGATGAGGTTCAGCGCCGCCCGCCCGTCGCCGTCAGCCATTTCCAGAAGCGCCTCTCGCGCCTCGGCGGTCAAGGGCAGCGCGCGATCCAGCGCCTGCTCCGCGCGCTGCGCCAGAAGCTCCAGATCGGCCAGCGAGAGCCGCTCCAGCACGATCACCTGCGCCCGGCTCAAAAGCGCGGCATTCAGCGCAAAGGAAGGGTTCTCGGTGGTGGCGCCCACCAGCACGATGGTGCCATCCTCCATATGCGGCAGGAATCCGTCCTGCTGGGCCTTGTTGAAACGGTGGATCTCGTCGACGAACAAGAGCGTCCCGCGCCCCTGTCCGCGCCGCAGTGCCGCCGCCTCGAACACCTTGCGCAACTCCGGCACGCCGGAAAAGATCGCGCTGATCTGCACGAAGGCCAAATCGGTGGCATCGGCCAGCAGCCGCGCGATGGTGGTCTTGCCCACGCCCGGCGGCCCCCACAGGATCACCGATCCCAGCGCGCCCGCTGCCAGCATCGACCCCAACGGGCCGCCTGGCGCCAGCACCCCCTCCTGTCCGATCACCTGATCAAGCGCGGCAGGCCGCAACCGATCCGCCAGCGGCCGTGGCGTCTCGCGCTTCCCGCCCTCCTCTGCCGCCCGGTCGAACAGATCAGCCACTACCGCCCCTTCATCTTGCCGAAAATACTCCCGGGGGTGCGGGGGCAGGCAGCCCCCGCGACGCCGCCACCAGCGCCCCGGCCAGGGCAGTATCCATCAGCCCCGCAAAAAGCGAAAGGCCCGCGCAACGGCACGGGCCCCCGAAAAGTCGATGCAGACAGCGAGGCGGCGTTACTCCTCGGCCGCCTCCACGCTGTCAAGATACTCGCGGTCCGACAGACCCTTGGCCTCCACATCACGCTCGACGAATTCGATGATCGCCATCGGCGCCATGTCGCCATAACGGAAACCGGCTTTCAGGACGCGGATATAACCGCCCTGACGCTCGGCGTAACGCGGGCCCAGCACCTCGAACAGCTTGGCGACATGCTTGTCCTGCTTCAGCTGCGCAGCAGCCTGACGGCGAGCGTGCAGATCGCCGCGCTTTGCGAGCGTGATCAGCTTTTCCACGATCGGGCGCAGTTCCTTGGCCTTCGGCAGGGTCGTCTTGATCTGCTCATGCTCGATCAGCGAGCCGGCCATGTTGGCCCACAGCGCCTTGCGGTGCTCATGGGTGCGGTTCAGGCGGCGATAGCCGCGGGCGTGACGCATGGGTCTTCTCCTATTCGCGTTTTGCTTTGTCCGGCGGTGCCTGCGTGAGCGCCGCTCTCCTTGCGGGCGGGGTGCCCGGGGTCGTCAACGGGGGCACCAGGGCGCCCCCGCGGAATGTTCAAAACTGATCCTCGAAACGCTTGGCCAGTTCCTCGATGTTCTCGGGCGGCCAGTCCTCGACCTCCATGCCCAGATGCAGGCCCATGCCGGACAGAACTTCCTTGATTTCGTTCAAGGACTTGCGCCCGAAGTTCGGGGTACGCAGCATCTCCGCCTCGGTCTTCTGGATCAGATCGCCGATATAGACAATGTTGTCGTTCTTCAGGCAGTTGGCCGAACGCACCGACAGTTCCAGCTCGTCCACCTTCTTCAGCAGCAGCGGGTTGAATTCCAGCCCGTCATCATCGCCGCCGCGGCCAGCCGATTCCGGCTCCTCAAAATTGACGAAGACCTGAAGCTGGTCCTGCAGGATGCGCGCGGCATAGGCCAGGGCGTCATCCGGCGTGACCGCGCCATTGGTCTCGATCTTCATGGTCAGCTTGTCATAGTCCAGCACCTGCCCCTCGCGGGTCGGCGTGACCTCATAGGCAACCTTTTTCACCGGCGAGTAGATCGCATCGATGGGCATCAGGCCGATCGGCGCATCCTCTGGCCGGTTTTTCTCGGCCGAGACATAGCCCTTGCCGGTATTCACCGTCAGTTCCATGTAAAGCTCGGCGCCCTCGTCCAGGTGGCACAACACATGGTCGGTGTTCAGCACCTCGATCCCGGCGGTGGTGGCGATATCGCCGGCGGTGACGACCGCGGGTCCACGCGCGGAAACGCTGATCCGCTTCGGCCCCTCGACATCCATGCGCAACGCCACGCCCTTCAGGTTCAGGACGATGTCGGTCACATCCTCGCGCACCCCGGCGACCGACGAAAACTCGTGCAGCACGTTGTCGATCTGCACGCTGGTGATGGCCGCGCCCTGCAGCGACGACATCAGCACCCGGCGCAGCGCGTTGCCCAGCGTCAGGCCAAAGCCCCGCTCCAGCGGCTCTGCGGTGACGGTGGCGCGCCGCGCGGGGTCTGCACCGGGCTTGACGTCAAGCTGCGCGGGCTTGATCAATTCCTGCCAATTCTTGTGGATCATGTAGTTCGCCTCCATTCCTGTATCGTGCCCATGCCCTAAGCCCGATACGCCCGAGGACCAGACCCCATCGCAGGGCCTGAAATGACGTAAAGCGGGCCGCGCCCGCGGCGCAGCCCGTGAAATCTTCCCAGCCGTCAGACCCGGCGACGCTTTGGCGGCCGGCAGCCGTTATGCGCCAGCGGCGTCACATCGCGGATCGCGGTGATGTTCAGGCCGGCGGCGGCCAGCGCGCGCAGCGCCGATTCGCGTCCCGAACCCGGGCCCTGCACCTCGACCTCCAGCGTGCGCATGCCGTGATCCATGGCCTTCTTCGCCGCATCCTCGGCCGCCAACTGGGCGGCATAGGGGGTCGATTTGCGCGACCCCTTGAAGCCCATGGTGCCGGCGGACGACCAGGAAATGGCGTTCCCCTGCACGTCCGAGATCAGGATCTTGGTGTTGTTGAAGGTCGAATTCACATGCGCCATGCCGGTGGCGATGTTCTTGCGTTCCTTGCGCTTCACGCGCGTCTTGTCACGAGCCATATCCCTGCCCCCTTATTTCTTCTTGCCGGCGATTGCTTTTGCCGGGCCCTTGCGGGTGCGGGCGTTGGTGTGGGTGCGCTGGCCGCGCACGGGCAGTCCACGGCGGTGGCGCAGGCCACGATAGCTGCCGATATCCATCATCCGCTTGACGTTCATCTGCACCTCACGGCGCAGATCGCCCTCGACGGTCAGATTGGCGTCGATATATTCGCGGATCGCCAGCACTTCCTCATCGGAGAGCTGGTTGATGCGCCGCGACGGGTCGATGTTCAGGGACGACACGATGGCCATGGCCACCGAGGGACCAATGCCGTGGATGTAGGTCAGCGCAATAGGGACACGCTTTCCTGTGGGGATGTTGACGCCAGCAATACGTGCCACGCGGGTTTCCTTCTGGTTGCGGTTCCGTAACGCCAGAACCTTTTTTCACAACACGCGCCGCCATGGCCGTGCCAGTTCAAAAAAAGACCGAGTCGCGCGCGACTCAGCCTGTCGATCAAGCGCTTCGCCTAGGGCCTTTCCGCGCGGGCGTCAAGAGGGCGCTCGCGGGTTCGCGCCCGTGACCCGGGCGGCGCGCAGCGGCGCCGGTCTCAGCGTGACAGGGCCGCGTCAATCGCCGCCTCGACATCGGCCATGGGGGCCAATCCGTCGACGACCCGCAACTGACCCTTCGCGTGGTAATAGCCGACCAGCGGAGACGTCTTCTTGTAATACTCCATCAGACGCTGGCGCAGGCTGTCCTCGTTATCATCGGCACGGCGCTTCAGATTGGTCGACCCGCAATGATCGCAGACCCCCGCCACCTTTGTCGGGTGCGTGCTGTCATGATAGACCGCGCCGCAATCACCGCAGGAATAGCGCCCGGTAATGCGCGCGACCAGGGCTTCGTCATTGACCCGCAGTTCCACCACCGCATCAAGCGTGTGGCCCTTTGCCGCCAGCAGTTCGGCCAGCGCATCGGCCTGCGCCAGCGTGCGGGGAAAACCGTCGAAGATCACGCCGCCGGCAGCCTTTTCGCCGTCCAGGGCCTCGTCGATCAGGCCGATCACGATTTCGTCGGTGACCAGTTCGCCCCGGTCCATCACATCCGCCACGCGCTGGCCCATTTCGGTGCCCGACGTGCGCGCGGCGCGCAGCATGTCGCCGGTGGAAAGCTGCAGCATCTCGCGCTTGCGCACCAGATTGCCGGCCTGTGTACCCTTGCCCGCCCCCGGCGGTCCCAGAAGGATGATGTTCATCGCCGGCTTGGTCCCTTCTTCGGTGCGCCACCGCGTGCGCCGCCGCGGTTCTTGCCGCGCAGCTTGGATTTCTCCAGCAGCCCCTCATACTGATGCGCCACAAGATGCGACTGCACCTGGCTCATCGTGTCCATGCCCACCACCACGATGATCAGAACCGACGTGCCGCCGAAATAGAACGGAATCTGCAACTGCGCGCGCAGGATTTCCGGCATCAGCGCGACCCCGGCCAGGTAGATCGACCCCACGGTGACAATGCGCGTGACGACGAAATACAGGTATTCCTCTGTCCGTTTGCCGGGCCGGATGCCGGGAATGAAGCCGTTCTGGTTCTTCAGGTTCTCGGCCACGTCCTCGACCTTGAACGACACGTTGAGCGTGTAGAAAAAAGTGAAGAACATGATCATGGCGGCAAAGAACAGCAGATAGGCGGGCTGTCCGGGGCCGAAATAGGCCAGGATGGTTGACATCACCGGACCCGTGGACTGGCCGGAAAAGGTGGCCAGCGTCGTCGGCAGCAGCAAAAGCGACGAGGCAAAGATCGCCGGAATCACGTTGGCGGGGTTCACCTTGACCGGCAGATGCGAGGACCCGCCGTCGAACATCTTCATCCCCACCTGGCGGCGCGGATATTGAATGTGGATCTTGCGCAGCGCGCGTTCCATGAACACCACGAAGGTCACCAGCAATATCATCAGGATGATGATGCCGATAACCACCGCCGGGCTGATTGCCCCGGTGCGTCCCTGGCTGAGGAATTGCGCAAGCTGCGCGGGAATCTCGGCGATGATGCCGACAAAGATGATCAGCGAAATGCCGTTGCCGATGCCGCGCGCGGTGATCTGTTCACCCAGCCACATCAGGAACATGGTGCCGCCGACCAGCGTGATGACAACCGAAATGCGGAAGAACCAGCCCGGATCGGTGGCCAGTTCGCCGGCCTCCAGGCTGATCGCCAACCCGTAGGACTGCATCGTAGCCAGAAGCACGGTGCCCCAGCGGGTGTACTGGTTCAGCTTTCGCCGGCCCAGCTCGCCCTCTTTCTTCAACTGCTGCCAGGGTCCGTACATTGCCGCCACAAGCTGAACGATGATCGCGGCAGAGATATAGGGCATGATCCCCAGGGCGAAGATGCCCATACGGCTGATCGCGCCGCCGGTGAACATGTTGAGCATGCCACCGATGCCGGTGGCGGCCTCTTCCATGAACTCGCGCAGGGAGCCGCCGTCGATACCGGGCACCGGTATATAGGTGCCGATGCGGTAGACGATCAGCAGGCCGATTGCGAAGAAGATCCGCTGGCGCAGATCCTTGGCCTTGCCAAGCGCGGCCCAGCTGGTGTTCGCCGCCATGCTTTCTGCAGCTGTTGCCATATGCCCTGTCTCTTTCATGACGGCGCCGCCGGACCGGTTCCCGGTCGGCGGCGCAGGAATCCTCGTGTTGATCTAAGCGCCCGGCGCCCGGGCCTCAACACCTTATTCGGCGGCCGCCGCCTCTGCCTGGGCGGTCTTGAGCGTCCCGCCGGCTTTTTCCACGGCCTCGACCGCGGCCTTGGAAGCGCCGGAAACCACCAGATCGACCTTGCGGCCAATCTCGCCCTTGGCCAGAACGCGCACGCCATCCAGCTTGCGCCGCACCAGGCCAGAGGCCACCAGCGCGGCCTCGTCGATGGGCGCAGAGGCGTCCAGCTTGCCGGCCTCGATGAACTTTTCGATAGCGCCGAGGTTCACCACGGCCCATTCCTTGCGGTTGGGCTTGGTGAAGCCGCGCTTGGGCAGGCGGCGATAGAGCGGCATCTGGCCACCCTCATAGGCGTTGATCGCCACACCGGAACGGGACTTCTGGCCCTTGATCCCGCGCCCGGCGGTCTTGCCCTTGCCGGAACCCGGACCACGCGCCACACGCTTCTTGCTGCGCGCGGCACCGGGGTTGTCACGCAATTCGTTCAGTTTCATGTCGCTTCTCCTTGGCCGGAATACCCCGCTGGCGACAAAAAGGGGGCAACGCGGCATATGTGCAGGCGTGTTCGGCCCGAATGGTAGCGGCGGCGGGAACCAGCCCCGCCCCCCAGCTTATTCGCGTTCTTCGATGATCTGCACCAGATGCGGGATGGAATTGACCATGCCGCGCACCGAGGGCGTGTCTTCCAGCTCACGCACCCGGTTCATCTTGTTCAGGCCCAGGCCGATCAGCGTCTGGCGCTGCACGGCGGGGCGGCGGATCGGCGAGCCGATCTGCTTTACCACGATGGTCTTTGCCATGGCACTCACTCCTTACGCCTCTGCCGTTTCGGGCTCGGGCTTGCGCAGGATGTCGGCCACCTTCTTGCCGCGGCGCTGCGCAACCTGGCGGGGGCTCGATTCCTTCTTCAACCCGTCCATGGTGGCGCGGATCATGTTGTAGGGGTTCTGGCTGCCAAGGCTCTTCGCCACGACATCCTGAAGCCCCAGCATCTCGAACACTGCGCGCATCGGGCCGCCGGCAATGATCCCGGTCCCCGGAACGGCGGTGCGCATCACCACTTTGCCAGCACCGTGGCGCCCCTCGATGTCATGATGCAGCGTGCGCCCCTCGCGCAGCGGCACGCGGATCATCTGACGCTTGGCCTGCTCTGTGGCCTTTCGGATGGCTTCGGGCACTTCCTTGGCTTTGCCCTTGCCAAAGCCCACGCGGCCCTTCTGGTCGCCAACCACGACCAGAGCGGCAAAGCCGAAACGCTTGCCCCCCTTCACGGTCTTCGACACCCGGTTGATCGCCACCAGACGATCGGCGAATTCCGGCGTTTCATCGCGACGGTCGTCGCGGCGGGACCGGCGGTTCTCTCTCTCTGCCATGATCGTCTCCTCAGAACTTCAGGCCGCCTTCACGGGCAGCATCGGCCAACGCCTTGACCTTCCCGTGAAAGAGGAAACCGCCACGGTCGAAATAGCATTCCTCGACCCCAGCCGCCTTGGCCCGTTCGGCCAGCGCCGCGCCGACCTTGGCCGCGGCATCCACATTGTTCACGCCAACCGCACCCAGATCCTTTTCCAGGGTCGAGGCCGCGGCCACCGTCACGCCACGCTGATCGTCGATCAGTTGCGCGCTGATATTGCGGTTCGAGCGGTGCACCGACAGGCGCAAACGGCCATTGGCCATCTTCCGCAACTTGTTCCGGACGCGCAGGCGGCGTTTCTGGAACAGCTTGAGCTTCGTGTTCGCCATCTGATGCGCCCTTACTTCTTCTTGCCTTCCTTGCGGAAGATATACTCGCCCTTGTAGCG